>NZ_JAGYGG010000060.1:0-20989 GCF_019947335.1 Pseudomonas sp. BF-R-24 | reverse complement strand
TGGCTGGGCTATAAACCTATAGGGGGTTTCCGGGAACCGTGTCCATGACCACAATCGCCAAAGTACTTGCGACCGACAGCGAAGTTCGCTTGAACACGCGCAAGGAGCCCTTCAATCTGCTGCGCTGGTTTTCACTGGTCAGCATGCTGGTGATCGGCACGGTGGCGGTGGCGCTGGGGGCGGTATCCACGCGCTTCGTGATTACCGAAAGCGTGCAGCGCGATGCGCTATTGACCTCACAATTCATTCAGGCGATTGCCTCGGCCGAGGTGCACCATGTGTCGATTCCCAACGTCAGGACCATGGGTGAGTTGCTCGACCCACGAAAAGACATGGACTTTCCTGACGTCGACCCTCTGACCCGTGCCAGTGCCCGTGGTGAATTCCTCGACCATATCGCAAACTTGCCGGACGTGATTCTGGTCAACATCTACGCCCCCGACCGCATGGTGATCTGGTCGACCAACCCGGCCTTGATGGGCATTGCGATCCATGGCAATGAAGACCTCGATCGGGCATTCAACTCGAAAATTTCCGTGTCGACCGCTTACCACGGTGTGGATAGATCCCGCATGGAGCAGAAGTTCCTGGAACCACCCAAATACGCCTTCATCGAAAACTACATTCCCTTGTTCGACACCGATGGCAGCACCGTCACGGCGATGGTCGAGATCTACAAGGAACCTCAGGACCTGATCAACCGCATGGAGCGCGGCCTGGTGCTGATCTGGCTGGCAACCGCCCTGGGCGGCGGTCTCATTTACCTGGGGCTGTACTGGATCGTGCGGCGGGCGGCGATCCTGCTGGCGACGCAGCAGAAGCAATTGATCACCAACGAAACCTTTGTGGCTCTGGGGGAGGTGTCCTCGGCGGTCGCCCACAGTCTGCGCAATCCGTTGGCGAACATCCGTTCAAGCGCCGAGCTGGCGATAGAGTTCGACAGCGGTCCGGCACACGGGAACATCAACGACATCATTGGTCAGGTCGATCGCATGTCGAAATGGGTACGGGAGTTGCTCCAGTCCCTGCGACCGCTCAATGACGAGGCCGAACCTGTGAACCTGGTGGCGGCCCTGCATGACAGCCTGATGGCTTACGAGCATCAGATCGACAAGGCCAAGGTCAACGTGGTGTTCGAGCCGGACCAGACGCCCATGGTGCTGAGCCAGCACGTACAACTGACCCAGCTCCTCAGCAGCCTGCTGTCCAATGCGGTGGAAGCCATGGACGGCGGCGGCACCCTGACCATCCAGATCGAACCGCGCGATGCCCAGCGCGTCAGTGTGAGGGTGAGCGATACCGGCAAAGGCATGAGCGAAGAAGAGCGCACTATGGCCTTCCGGCCGTTCTTCACCACCAAACAGGGCGGGCTGGGAGTCGGGCTGGTGCTGGTCGAGCGGATCATGGAGCGATTTGGCGGTGCGGTGACCCTCGACAGCAGTGAAGGCGAGGGCACCACTGTGCGCCTGTCCTTTGTTCTGGCCCCCTGAAAACGGGGATGATCTACCCCCAATAACGGGTATTAATCCCCGGTCATTTGCCCGGTCGTTGCACATTGATTTTGATAAATCACTGTTTTGTCGAGTGTTAGTACGTTTTTATAAAAAAACACATGATTGGCGAGGTCCTTGCAAAACCACCATAACCCCCCTTCACCACATCGAGGCGGCTGGTGATGGAAAAAAAAGAGATGCATTCACCACGCTCGCGAGCCCTGGGCATACACCTGGTGCTGATGCTGGTGACCGGTTTGCTGGCCAGCCAGTTGCTGGTCGCCAGCCAGCCGACGTCGACGCCTGCACCTGCTCCGGCATCCATTGCCGAACCCGCTGTCGTTGAAGCCGTCACCCCGTGGGGTGCCGACTATTTCCCCAACACCCTGCTGACCGACCAGGACGGACAACAGCTGCGTTTTTTCGATGACTTGATCAAAGACAAGGTGGTGGTGATCAACTTCATCTTCACCTCGTGCAGTGACTCCTGCCCCCTGGAAACCGCGCGCATGCGCCAGGTGCAGAAACTGCTGGGGGATCGGGTCGGCAAGGACATCTTCTTCTACTCCATCAGCATCGACCCCTTGAGTGATACCCCCGAGGTGCTCAAGGCCTATGCGCAACGCTTCCAGGTCGGGCCCGGGTGGAAATTCCTCACCGGGGAATTCGCCGACGTCACCGACCTGCGCAAAAAACTGGGGCTGTTCATCGAAGGCGTCGATAACGGGCGCAACAAGGACCACAACCTGAGCCTGATCGTCGGCAACCAGGCAACGGGCCGCTGGATGAAAGCATCGCCGTTCGAAAACCCGTGGATTCTGGCCGACCAACTGGCCAATACCCTGCATAACTGGAAACAGCCCAGTGTGGAGGAAAGCTACGTCGACGCCCCCGAAATCCGTCCGCCGAGCAATGGCGAAGAGCTGTTTCGCACCCGCTGCGCGTCTTGCCACAGCCTCGGTCCGCTGGACGGGCAGGGCATCGGCCTGCGCAGCATCGGCCCGGACCTGATCGGCGTGACCTATCAGCGCGATCCGGCCTGGCTCAACCGCTGGATCCGCGAACCTGACCGCATGCTCGCGGAAAAGGACCCGATCGCGATGGAACTGTTCGAGCGCTACAACAGGATCTCGATGCCCAACTTGCGACTGGATGCGCGTTCCGCCCAGTCCCTCATCGATTTCCTGAAAGAAGAAACCGACCGTCAACATCCGCCAGCGGCGCCATTGGCCAGTGGTAACGAAGAGCCTGAACAACATCATTCGGTCGCGCACCCCGAGACACCCCGGGTGCAATAGTGTCAAAAAAATTACGCGGGCCAGTCGGTGGCTATCAATGCCACCTACACTGATCCTGAAAGCGGCTGAACAGGCTCGATTTCAAGCACCCAGGACACAGCCATGCAGATACTCGAACAACAAAAAGTAGCTGCGCCGCAGGCTCCCGTTGCACAACGCAAGGGTTGGCGGCCGCAGTTCAATTTGCTGCGCTGGTTCTCCCTGGCAAGCTTTCTGATCATCGCTGTGGTGGCGCTGGGGCTGGGTTACATCTCCACGCGCTTTGTTGTCGATGAAAGTATCGAGCGCGATTCGATGCTGACCGCGCAGTTCATCCAGTCCATTGGCGAGGCCGAAATCCGGCATGCCGGCATTGCCCCGGGGCGAACCATGGGTGAAATGCTCGACCCGCGCATGGATGATGCCTACCCCGACGTCAACCCCGTATCCCGGGCCGCCGCGCGCGTTGAGTTTCTTGACCATGTGAAGCATCTGCCGGACATCCTGCTGGCGACGGTGTACTCCCTGGACCGCACCGTGGTCTGGTCGACCAACCCCGAGTTGATCGGCGTGCGTATCGAAGGCGACTTTGAGCTGGACGAATCCTTCGAAATGAAATCGCCGGTGTCCACCAGTTACCACGAAATCGATGAGGAGCGTCCCGAGCAGCGCTTGCTGCGCGAACCGGAGTACCTGTTCGTCGAGAACTACATTCCGATGTTCAACGCCGACAGAAGCAAAGTGATTGCCATGGTGGAAATCTACAAGGAGCCGGTGGATCTGGTGGCGCGTATCCAGCGTGGCTTCAAGGCAATCTGGCTGGCCACGCTGATCGGCGGGGCAGCCATTTACCTGGGGCTGTTCTGGATCGTGCGACGCGCGGCGACGCTGTTGCAGAGCCAGCAGAAACAACTGATCGCCAACGAGACCTTTGTCGCCCTTGGCGAGATGTCCTCGGCGGTCGCCCACAGCTTGCGCAACCCGCTGGCCAATATCCGTTCCAGCGCCGAACTGGCCCAGGACATCGCCAGCCAGACCGCACAGAAAAACATCGGCGATATCATCAGTCAGGTCGACCGCATGTCGCGCTGGGTCCGTGAATTGCTGGTGTCGTTGCGGCCGATGAATGACGACTGTGAAACGGTCGACCTGGTGCTGGCTCTCGAAGACACCCTGAGTGCCTTTGAGTCCCTGATCAAGCGTTCGGACGTTGAAGTGCGTTTCTCCCCTGTCAGCGTGCCACCGGTCGTCAGCCAGCAGGTGCTGCTCACGCAAATACTCAATAGCCTGTTTGCTAATGCACTGGAAGCCATGCCCAAGGGGGGCGTGCTGACAATCGAGATCGATTCCTCGGTGTCCGGCGACGTGAGAATGACATTGACCGACACCGGCAAAGGGATGTCCAAACAACAGCAGCAAATGGTCTTCAAGCCGTTTTTTACCACCAAGCAAGGTGGGTTGGGTGTGGGCCTGGCCCTGGTCAAAAGAATAATGGAGCGTTTTGACGGCTCGGTCGAACTGACCAGCCGGGAGCAGGAAGGAACCCGTGTTTGTCTCAATTTCAAAGTGGCAACGGGAGGGGTATATGGAGCACAGCATTCTGCTGGTCGAGGATGACGAAATCCTCGCCGAGAATATTCAGACTTACCTGGAGCGCAAGGACTTCGAGGTGACCGTCTGCCACTCGGCTGAAGATGCACTGGAGCAATTGGGTTCATTCGCGCCTGACGTGGTACTGACCGACAACTCGTTGCCGGGCATGAGTGGTCACGACCTGATCCAGAAGCTGCGCATCAGCGCGCCGGATCTGAAAGTGATCATGATGACCGGCTACGGCAACGTCGAAGACGCCGTGGTGGCGATGAAAGAGGGCGCCTTTCATTACGTCACTAAACCGGTGGCCCTGCCAGAGCTCAAGTTGCTGCTGGACAAGGCCCTGGCCACCGACCGCATGGAGCGTACGCTGTCGTTTTACCAAGAGCGCGAGGCCCAGAAGTCGGGAGTGCAGGCACTGATTGGCGAGTCGGCACCGATGGCGTACCTCAAGGGCACCATCACCCAGTTGCTCGACGCCGAACGGCGCATGGCCAACAGCGACCTGCCGCCGGTGCTGGTGGAAGGCGAGACGGGCACCGGCAAGGAACTGGTGGCCCGGGCCTTGCACTTCGATGGCCCGCGCGCCAAAGGCCCATTCATTGAATTCAACTGTGCTTCGATCCCGTCCAATCTGGTGGAGTCGGAACTGTTCGGCCACGAGAAGGGCGCCTTCACCGACGCCAAGGATCGTCGCATGGGGCTGGTGGAAGCGGCCGATGGCGGCACGCTGTTCCTCGATGAAATCGGTGAAATGGACCTGCTGCTGCAAGCCAAGCTGCTGAAACTACTGGAAGACCGGACCATTCGCCGGGTCGGTTCAGTGAAGGAGCGCAAGGTCGATCTGCGGGTGATCAGCGCCACCAACTGCAATCTCGAACAGATGGTCCAGCAAGGCAAATTTCGTCGTGACCTGTTCTTCCGCCTGCGCATCATTTCCATCAAGGTGCCGCGCCTGTATACCCGTGGCGCCGATATCCTGCTGCTGGCCCGGCACTTCCTGGGGCTACATGGCAAACGCTACGGCAAGCCGAACCTGCATTTCAGCGACCAGGCCGAAGATTTGCTGCTTAGCTACAGCTGGCCGGGCAACGTGCGCGAATTGCGCAACATGCTGGAGCAAACCGTGTTGCTGGCGCAAAGCGACACTATCGCCGCCCATCAGTTGAACGTCTGCCTGAGCCTGATGGATGAGCCACCGATGTTTCATCACGAGCCGTCACACTTCAGCGAACCGCGTCCGTCCTTCAGCGGCAGCGACTCCATGAACCTGCCGGAAGTGGAGCGCGACATGGTGCGCAAGATGCTCGACAAGACCGACTGGAACGTCACCAAATCGGCACGCCTGCTGGGCCTGAGCCGTGACATGTTGCGCTACCGGATCGAAAAACTCGGCCTCGCCCGTCCGGACAAACGCCAGTGGTAAGGCTCACTGCAACACCGGGCCCTGCCTCAGGCAGGACAGCATGCAGCTGGGGTTCTCGACTTCCTGGTTCACGTACACACCACGCTCCGGATCGTAGGAGCGGATAAACACCCGAACCGTGGCGTCGGCCACTGTCGGCAGGCGCGAATCGGAAAACACGTGCTCACTTGAAACCGGAATGAATTCCCTGGGCGCGGTCGGGATGTACGAACCCGGCGGCACAATGTTCATCGACGGCGGTACGGGGTGCGCGAAGGGTTGGTCGGCGCCGTAATAGTTGAATTCGCTGCTGTAGTTGGTGGTGGGCATGTCGTCCGCGTGGACGACAGCGGTTGCGCCCAGGCAGACGGCGAGCAAAAGCGTCAGGTCGGTCTTTTTCATGGCAACACCTGCTAAATCGGTTTAACCACATTCCTCCCAAGGTCTTTAACTATAGCTGGCGCCGTGGACAGCCGTCGCTGCCGCGCGGATTACAAGTTCGCAACACCTGCCAGGATGGGGTTGATCTAGACTTCGCCGGTCAAATCGACGACCCGGACCCTGGAGCGTGCAATGGAACTGCCGACAAAAGAACAAGCCATCGCCAGTAACCGCGAGGCATGGAATGACTCCGCCCGTCACCACAAGGACTCCAGCGAATGGCAAGCCTTGTTGAAGGGTGTGGAACAAGCGGATTTTTCCTGTCTGGACGACACCCTGACCGCTTTGCTGACCCAGACAGGTATCGACGGCAAGGACGTGGTGCAACTAGGCTGCAACAACGGTCGTGAAAGCCTGTCGCTGTTCGCCATGGGCGCGCGCAGCGTGGTGGGCGTCGACCAGTCTGAAGCCTTTCTCGGGCAGGCACGGGAACTGGCGTCCCGATCGCCCCACGCGCCGCAATTCATCGAAGCGGACATTCACCACTTGCCGGCCGGACTGCAGGAGCGCTTTGACCTGGCGCTGATCACCATCGGGGTCTTGAACTGGATACCGGACATCGGCGAATTCTTCCGCCATGTGGCGCGCACGCTGAAGCCGGGTGGGGCGCTGGTGGTGTACGAAACCCATCCTTTCCTGGAAATGTTCGACCCCGAGGCAGCCGATCCTTTTCGCCCGGCCAGCTCATACTTCCGCCGCGAACCGTTCGTGCAGCACGAACCGATCGTCTACGAAGGCAGGATCGAACAGCCGGCCGCGCCGTCCTACTGGTTCGTCCACACCCTGGGCGACCTCTTCAGCGCCGCCATTGCGGCAGGGCTGCAGATCCGTCACTTCAGGGAATACCCACACTCCAACCGCGAAGAGCTCTATGACCGCTATCAGCAGCAGGTGGCGCAGTTGCCGTTGTGTTTTACGTGGGTGGTGGTGAAGGGCTGATGCCCTGGGCTCAATTGCGTGCGGGTCCTGCGGGCCCCATCGCGAGCAGGCTCGCTCCCACAGGTGTTCGGAGTCGTACATCGGTCTTGCATAAGACAACAATCCCATGTGGGAGCGAGCTTGCTCGCGATGGCGGCGACGCGGTTTCAGGTGGACCCGGTTAGAACTGCGTAGGCCTCGGTTATTCCCGGCTCCAGGTAGGCATCGCCGAAGTCGGCGCCGAGCTGGTTCGGGTGGGCGACGATTTCCAGCAGTCCGTCGGGTGGTGACTGCGCCCGCTGAGAATCCACTGAAGATTTTGGACTCTCAACCCACTCATCATTTGTCGCTGGAAACCGGGGGGAACGCAAAAACCAAAGGCACCCGTGGCGCACCCGTGTGTTTTTTATCGACCTTTCCGGGTTCGCCAGGCACCCGGTGCGCACCCCAGCCACCGCAGGCAGGCACGATTGAAGCTTTGCACATCGCTGTAGCCCAGGCGGTCGGAAATCTCCACCAGCTCCAGGTCCGTTCCCTGCAAAAAGTCTTCGGCCCGGTAGCGACGGTATTCGTCGAGCAACTCTGAAAAACTCCAGCCCAACGCCTTCAAGCGTCGGGCGGCGGTGCGCTCGAGCACGTGCTGGGTGGTACAGAATTGCTGCCAGTTGGCTTCGGCGAGGTTGCCGATCAAATGGTCGCAGACTTGCTCCAGCAAGGTCGGTTCGCTGTTGCGCCGGGTCTGCTCCAGCAGCTCGATCAGCGTGTGTTCCAGTTCATGATTGCCCGGCGTCAACGGGATGACGAACAGCTGTGGATCGAGGCGGATCGAGTGCTGCGCCTGCCCCCATTGCACCGGTGCGCGAAAGGCTTGTTGATGCTCCTGCGCATTGGTCGTGCAAGCGCCGACCAGCCCGACGCCCAGAACCGGATCACGCTCCAGGCCGCTGGCGAGGAATTTGCGCCGCAACATGCTGCACAGGCTGATGAGAATGTAATCGGCGGTGGCCGCGCTGGTTTTCACACTGCCGCAATCGAGCAGGTGCAATTGGACGCTGTCGTCGCCGCGCACGATCCGCGCCTGGAAGTGCCCGTTGAAAAACGGAAAGAAACGCACGAAATACTGGCAGGCGCTGTCCAGTGAGTCGGCCACGTCGAACAGGTACGTCAGGCCATTGGTAGCGGTGGAAACGAAACGCCGGCCAGCCGCCAGGCCGATCAGCGGGTCGCCGGTCTGTTCCAGGGCAAACGCCCAGAAGCGCCGCGACATGAACAGCGGAATGCGCATGAATGGCGTGCGCAACTCGAACAGGCTGCGACGAAACAGGCCTTCGATACTGTCCCGGTCCACGCCACGGGCCAGCAACTCTTCGATGGCCGGCAGCAGGGTCGGCGCGTAGAACGCATTGGGTATCGATTGATCGCGCAGTGGCTGATCGCTTTTTGTCATGTAGGGCTCACAGCTTGTTCCGCATCACTGGTTAGGCTGCCCGACGTTAAGCGATTTGCCGGAGCAAGACCATGCTTGATTTACGCCAGCTCGATTTGAACCTGTTGCTTGCCTTCGATGCGATTTATCAGCAGCGCAGCGTCACCCGTGCGGCCGAGGTGATGTGCCTGTCGCAACCGGCCATGAGCAATGCGTTGCGTCGCCTGCGCGAGTTGTGCGGCGACCCGCTGTTCATCAAGAGTCGCCTGGGGGTGACGCCGACACTGGTCGCCCATCGTCTGGCCGACTACGTGCGTGCAGCGCTGGAGTCATTGCGCGATGGCTTGCGCATGATTCCCGCCGCGCGGCAGAACAATCCACTGCTGCGCATCAGTTGTCTGGATTGCCTGCAACCGGTGTTGCTCGATGCCTTGCTCGAGTCGCCCCACGCCGATTGGCAGGTGCGTTATTTCCAGCCCCGGCGCCGCGACGCCTTGCAGGACCTGGCCAGCGGCAAGCTGGATATCCTGATCGACCTCGACCAGCCTCTGGCCGGGCTTGCCGGCCTGCACAAACAGGCATTGCCCGCTGACCATTACGTGTTCGCCTATGGCGCCGCGCTCAAGGAGCCGCCGCGCACCCTGCAGGAGTATCTGGAGCAGCCGCAGATCCAGGTGTCGAGCCGCCGCGACGGGCTCAGCCCGGTGGACTTGCAGCTTGGCTTGAAAGGCCTGCGCCGGAATGTGGCGATGAGCACCCAAAGCACCCTGGCCGCGAAGCTGATCGCCGATCGCCAGCCGTTCGGCATCAGCCTGCCAAGCCGGGTCGCCAACGTGCTGGGCCTGCAACACGTGCCGCTGCCCCTGGACGAACCCGTGGAATTGAAACTGGCGCTGTACATCGAGTCGCGCTATCGCTTCGAGCGCAGCCGCGAGGAGGCGATGCACTGCCTGCTGCGCGCCCTCGGTGAGCCCCGGGCCTTGCAGTCGCTGGCGCGGCGTGCGTGATCTACCCCTGTAGGAGCGAGCTTGCTCGCGATGGAGTGTCATTCACCGCTGTGTCGACTGATACACCATCGCGAGCAAGCTCGTTCCTACAGGGATTTGTGTGCGTTTCAGATGCGCCTAGTTCGACGCCAGCAAACGTTGGTCGACCGTCAGCACAGCCTCAACCATCGCCAGCGCGGCCGGTGTCAGGGAATGCCCGGCACGGCTGACGATGCCGTAATGCAATTGCAGGCCGGGATCCTCCTTGGGTACGTCGGTAAACTCCAGCAGCCGGATCAGGCCCTGGTCCACCAGTTCGGCCAAGGCCTCCATGGTGGCTATACCCACCGCATCGGAGCGCATCACCACGCGGCGGATCGCATCGAATTGCGCGCACTCCACGCTCGGGTTGAAGTCCGCCTCGCCCTGCACGTCGGCGAGGATCTTGCGGATCATCGGCGGTATTCGCGTGCCGACCACCGCGTAGTCGAGCAGGGCGCGCAGGGACAGGTTCTGCTGCTGCACCAAGGGATGACCGACACGGCAAAAGAACCGACCACGTCTAGGGCGCAACAGCTGAACCTGGTATTGCGGGTCGCCGGTGAAGTACCGCGCGTCGGCCACGAGGAATTCGATCTGCTGTTCGCGAAGCCAGACCGCCAGTTGCTCCCAGTCGCCCTGGTGGAAGCTGATGCGGATCGCCGGGTGAGCCTGGATGAATTCCGCCAGCGCCTCGGGCACCAGCACCTGGGCCGGGTACGGGCCGCAGCCGAAGTGCAACTCGCCACCGGTCAGGCCGTTGTATTGCGTCAGTTCGTTTTGCAGGGCCTGGCTGCCGGCGAGCAGGCGCCGGGCATGTTGCAGTACCAGTTCACCCTGGCCAGTCAGACGGAATTCGCGGCTGCTGCGTTCTACCAGCGCGCAGTCGAGGTCGCGCTCCAGGGTCTGGATGCTGCGACTGAAGGCGGGTTGGCTGAGGTTGATCGCCTCGGCGGCACGGCCGAAGTTGCGGTAATCGGCCAAGGCGACAAAGTGGCGGAGTTGTCGTAGGTCCATCATGCGTCTCCTGCATTTGTCGGATACTTTTAATGCATTGGATCGATATCACAGGGGCTGGCATAAGTACACGCCTGTCTTCTCGCCGTAACCTGCCATGACCAGCCAACCGTTCATTTCCAGCGCCTTCACCCGTACCATTCTCAGCCATGCCCGGCAGTCCGGACTGTGCCAGGACCAACTGCTGCAACGAGCCGGCATCTGCCAGTCGTTGCTCGAAGGGCAGGACCTGCACGTGCCCGCGCACCTGGTCGAATGCCTGTGGAATGAATGCGAACGTGCGGGCGCCGGGGTGTCGTTTGGCTGCGAACTGGTCAATGGCATGGCGACTACCACGTTACGGGGTTTGAACATTCTGCTGGACTCCGCCGCGACCCTTCGCGCGAGCCTGGCGTGTTTCACTGATTTCCTGCCGCGGGTGACCAACTACGTAGTGGCGGAACTGGAGGAGGGTGACGGGCAGGCTCGCTTGCATTTGCGCAGTGTTGACCAGCCGCCGCATTTTTTTGGTCTCGATGCGGCGACCCTGACGTTGGTGCGCAACATCGCCCGACGTTTGGGGCGCGCGCCGGCCGAGGTGTTCGTCGCGGTCCACTTGACGCCGCAACAGGCTGCCGGGCAGTGGTTGCGTAGCATGGGTGTCGAGGTGCTGGAGGGTTCACATCCGTGTCTGAGCCTGCCAGCGGCCAGTCTCGATGAGCCTTTGCTGGGGGCCAATGGGTTTTTGCATCAGAGCATATTGCGGCACTGGCAGACCGCTGCGGCGCAACACACCCGTAGCGATAGCCTGGAGTTGGCGCGGCACTGGTTGACGGCGGGGGATCAGCCGATTGAGCGGATTTCCGAGCGGTTGGGGTATCGGCAGCCGAGCAATTTCATTCGGGCGTTTCGCAAGCAGTTCGGGATTACGCCTAAGCAGTTTCGCCTTGGTTTGTAGTCTTGGTTGAGTGCATATCCGTTATTTAGGTAACGGCGGCCTATGGTTTCGCCCTTACGGCGAGTCCCTTTTGGCAAACGCCCCAAAAGGAACCAAAAGGTCTCGCCCCGAACGTACGGCCCCTCGCTAAGGCTCGGCGTTCCTTCGCTGCGGCATTCATCCGGGGGCATTGCCCTCCGGTCGGCTTCGCTTCGACCTACATGCAATGAGTTCGACTGCGTCGAACGGCGCTGCGCGCCAATCCCCGGATAAACACCTCCGCTCAGCCTTCCGAGGGGGCGGGTGGATCAAGATCAAGAGCTGCAGGCGAGCTAACGCTCGGCCTGATGAGTGGTGAAGAGCGTGGTGTACGCCGCTCTGTCTTTGCTCTTCTGTGGGAGCGAGCTTGCTCGCGATGGCGGCCTCACAGTCGACCGAAATCTTGCGGATGTACTCAGTACCTGTGGGAGCGAGCTTGCTCGCGAAAAACGTCCAGACACCGCGTTCATTCAGACAACACGCGTTATCGTTGACGTCCTTCGCGAGCAGGCTCGCTCCTACAGGGGGAATGCATACGCTGGAGGGCATGCCGAGCCACAGCGAGGCACCGAATGTCAGGGGCAAGAGCCTTTGGTTACTTGGGGCTTTTCCAAGTGACCCGCCGTAAGGGCGGAACCCTAAGTGGCCGTTACCGCAGCAATGGATATGTACACCCACAAAATACTCATCGCCTGCCACGCCGCCATCGCGAGCAAGCTCGCTCCCACAGGTGACCGCATCCGCAGAAACGGATATGTATGCCTTCAGAAATTAACCGAAGCCCCCCGCAGATCTCCCCGATGATTATTTTTTGTCGGCCATCGCTTGCGTGTCGGGGCCGATAGTTGGGCACCGTGTCCGGGCTGAGCAAACCTGACCGGAGCCTAATAATGATAAAAAAACGCTCGGCCACAGCCGGAGTCCGCCAACGGCTTCACCGGCTTGGCCACACTCGCCCGCAACCCCTTGCGCTGGCGATTCTTGCCGTTCTGACGGGGCCAACCTACGCCACCACATTTGACCTCAACGAAGACTGGAGCCTGTCGACCAAGACCAGCCTGAGCCTGGGCAGCAGCTGGTCGACGCAAAACCCCGACAAAAGCCTGATGACCCGCGCCAACGCCTTGCAGGCCCAGGGTGTAAATGCCAATGGCACCAGCGTCAGCGCCGACGACAACCGGCTGAACTTCAAGAAGGGCGACCCCATCTCGCAACTCTTCAAGGGGCTCACCGATATCAGTCTCGATGGCCAGGGCCAGGGCGCGTTCATTCGCTTCAAGTACTGGTACGACCACGCCTACGAAACCGGCAATGGCCGCTTCAAGGATTTCGACGATTCGGGCTGGGACGACCTGTCAAAATTCAAGGGCTTCGAGGTGCTCGATGCCTACGTCTGGAAAGACTTCCAGGTGGCCGAACATCCGCTGAACGTAAAGGTCGGTAACCAGGTGTTGTCCTGGGGCGAAGCGCTGCTGATCCAGAACGGCATCAACGTGATCAACCCGTTGGACATCTCGGCGTTCAACCGTCCCGGTGTGGAGATCAAGGAAGGCCAGTTGCCGGTGGAGATGGTCTCCTTCAGCTTCGGCCTGACCGACACCACCAACCTCGAAGGTTTTTACCAGTACAACTGGCGCCCCAGCGTACTCGACGGTTGCGGCACCTTCTTCGCCAGCAGTGATGTGATCCAGCCGGGTTGCGGGCCGCTGTACCTGAGCCAGGTGCAGACCGATCAACAGATGCAGGCCGCTGGTTTGTTCGCCACGTCCCGGGGCAACGAATCGCCGTCCGACAACGGCCAGTTCGGCTTCGCCTTGCGCCAGATGATCCCGGCGCTCAACGATGCGGAAGCGGCGATCTACTACATCAACTATCACTCGCGGCTGCCGTATTTCACCATTAACGCCAGGAACACCGCCGTGCCCGGTACCTTCCCCGGTGGTATCCAGGGGCCGAGTTATGCGGCGGCCTTCCCGGAAAACATTCGCCTGTACGGCATCAGCCTCAACGGCGTCGAGCCTGTCACCGGGATTTCCCTGGCCGGTGAGTTGAGCTACCGGCCGAACATGCCGATCGCGATCAACGCGCCCGACGTCAACGTTGCGGTGATTTCCGGACCGGGGGGCAGTTCCTGGTTGCAGTTGCCGCCCGGCTTCAGCACCACCAATGGCAGCCAGTTCGATGCGTGGGAGCGCAAGGGCGTCTGGCAGTTGACCGGTTCGGCCACCCAGGCCATCGACAACGTGCTGGGCGCCACGCGCCTGAGCCTGTTCGGTGAGGCCGGTGTCGTGCACATCGACGATCTCGGGGACGAGCGCCTGGGCCGTAACGCCGCGTTCGGCCGCAGCGCCCCGCGCAACGGCACGCCGTGCAACACGGTGGCTTCAGGTGTGACCAACCAATACTGCACCGACAAGGGCTTTGCCACCGATTGGTCGTGGGGGTATCGCCTGCGCGCCAGCCTCGAATACAGCGATGTGTTGCCAGGCATCAACCTGATTCCGGCCGTCAACTGGCGGCATGACGTCTCGGGCTATTCCTACGATCCGCAAGGGCCGTTCCAGGAAGGCCAGCAAGCGCTGGGCGTGAGCCTGACCGGCGTCTACATGAACGATTACAGCGTGGAACTGGCCTACAACACGTTCTTCGGTTCCAACGACTACAGCACCCTCGACGACCGCGATTTTGCATCCGTCAGCTTCAAGGCAGACTTCTAAGGAGAACCGTTATGCGTATGCAATTGTGCGTGCTGGCCCTGGCCTGCACCGTCGGCCTGGCCCAGGCCAAAGGCACCGATTCGGCGGCACTGGGCAAGACCCTGACCCCCATGGGCTCGGAAATGGCGGCCAATGCCGACGGCAGCATTCCGGCCTGGACCGGTGGTCTGGCGAGCAACGCCGGCACCGTCGACAGCAAGGGCGGCTACAGCGATCCGTATGCCGCCGAGAAGCCGTTGTTCACCGTCACCGCGCAGAACCTGACGCAATACCAGAAGTTTCTCAGCCCCGGGCAAATCGCGTTGTTCAAGCGTTTTCCCGACACCTACAAGATGAACATCTACCCGAGCCATCGCAGCGCCAACCTGCCCAAGGAGGTACTGGCGGCCAGTCGTGAGAACGTCGCCAAGACCAGCATGGCCGACGGCGGCAACGGCTTGCACGACTATGCCAGGGGCATTCCGTTTCCGTTGCCCACCGAAGGCCTGGAGGTGATGTGGAACCACATGACCCGTTATCGCGGCGGCAGTTACGAGCGCATCAGCAGCGCCGCGCTGGTGCGTGAAAATGGCGCCACCAGCTACGTGCGCAACCAGTCTTTGATCAACTTTGCCGACACCGTGGGCGGGCTGGAACCGGGCTCGAACATCCTGTTCATGTTCAAGAGCCGGGTGCTGGAACCGGCGCGTCTGTCCGGTGAGGCGGTGCTGGTGCACGAGCCGATCGACCAGGTCGCCGAGCCGCGTTCGGCCTGGCAATACCTGCCAGGGCAACGTCGCGTGCGCCGTGCGCCGATGATCGCCTACGACAACAGCGCCCGTTACAGCAACGGCCTGATCACCGCCGACAACATCGACGGCTACAACGGCGCGCCGGACCGTTTCGACTGGAAACTGGTGGGCAAGCAAGAGCTGTTCATCCCTTACAACAGCTACAAGATCGGCAGCCGCGACCTCAAGTACGACACCGTGATCAAGCCTAACCACGTCAATCAGGACCTGGCCCGCTACGAGAAGCACCGCGTGTGGGTGGTCGAAGCGACCCTCAAGCCCGGTGCCCGGCACATCTACGCCAAACGTCGCTTCTATGTGGACGAAGACAGCTGGCAGATCGCCCAGTCGGACCAGTACGACAGCCGCGGTGAACTGTGGCGCAGCGGTGAACTGCACGCGATCCAGCAGTACGACCACGGCTTCACCTACAACGTGCTGGAAACCTCCTATGACCTGATCTCCGGACGCTACTACGCCGGCGGCCTGGCCAACGAAGAGACCGAGCCGATGCGCGTGGGCTTCGCCGCCAAGACCGACGACTACACCCCGTCGGACCTGCGGCGCTGGGCCAAGTAACCATTCGCCAAACCACCGCAAAGCCAATGTGGGAGCGGGCTTGCTCGCGAAAGCGGTGTACCAGTCAACGAAAATGTTGAATGTGATGCCCTTTTCGCGAGCAAGCCCGCTCCCACATTGGACGGTGGTGGATGACACTTTTGCATCTGCCAAGGAGATCTGCCATGCGCTACTGGATATCCGCTCTGGCCCTTGGCGCGAGCCTGGGTACTGTTCACGCCGCAACCCTCGACCAACAGCAAGCCAAAGACCTGTCGCAGGAGGCCTACGTGTTCGCCTACGCCACCGTCGAACACGACAAAGTGCTCAGCGCCATCGCCGCGAAACTGCCGTTCAACCGTCTCTACAGCGAACCGCGCCTGCTCGGCCCGCAAGACAACAAAGTGGTGTCGCCCAACAACGACACCTTCTATTCCCGTGCCTTGCTGGACTTGCGCAGCGAACCTGTGGTGCTCGACGTACCGGCCGTGCAAGGTCGCTACTACAGTTTCCAGCTGGTGGACATGCGCACCGACAACCTCGACTACATCGGCACTCGCGCCACGGGTGACAAGGCGGGGCGCTACCTGATTGTCGGGCCGGACTGGAAGGGGCCCGCGCCATCGGGGTTCAGCGCGGTGATTCGCTCACCGAGCCGGCTGGTCTTCCTGTTGGGACGGACCGAGGTCAAGGGCGAAGCGGATCAGAAAGACGCCGCGCAAGTGCTGAGGGGCTACGCCTTGCAACCGCTGTCCAAAGTCAATGGCAGCGCGCCCCCTGAACCCCTGGCACCGCTGCAACTGCCAGCGTACACGGACACCAGGCACGGGCCGGCGCAGGTGTTGTTCAGCACCTTCAACGCGCTGGCCCCCTTGCATCAATGGACCGCCGGCGAACAAAAGAAACTGGCCCGTTTCGCCGCCATCGGGGTCAAGCCGGGGGCCGGATTCCAGGCCCCGGCGGACTTGAACGAAGCCGTCGCACAGGGCGCCGAAGCCGGCCGCGAACAGGTCCGCGCAGCCTCCAGCCGACTATCGGTGGAACAGCAGGGCTGGTTGCCGTCGCCGCCCAACGTCGGCAAGTTTGGTGACGATGACCTGACCCGTGCCGCAGTCGCCTGGCGCTACATCTACGCCAACGATGCGGTGGAAGCGCTGTACCCGATGGCGTTGCACGATGCAAAGGGGCAGGAACTCAATGGCCAACACGCCTATCGCCTGCATTTTCCCGCCGGGCAATTGCCGCCGGTGAATGCGTTCTGGTCGCTGACCCTGTATGACGGCAAAACCCAGTTGCTGGTGGCCAACCCGATCCAGCGTTACGCCCTGGGCGACCGCAGCCCTGGTCTACAATACGATGCCGACGGCGGCTTGACCCTGATCCTGCAAGCCGATGCGCCCAAGGCTGCGCCGCAGGGCAACTGGCTGCCGACGCCGCAAGGTCCGTTCAACCTGCTGTTGCGCCTGTACCTGCCCAAGGGCGGGGCATTGGACGGGAGTTATCAGTTGCCGACGATTGCGAGGATCGAATCATGAACCTGATTTTCAGTCGCCGCCGGTTGCTGGGCGGCATGGGGGTATTGGGAGCAAGTCTGATGTTTCCACGCCGGCTGCTGGCCGGTGATTCCGATGACCCTCGGCAGATTGCCAAAGAGGCGTGGATTTACGCGTACCCCATGCTCATGCATTACCAGACCATGGAAAAACAGGCGCTCAACCCGGACGCGCCGGAGTACGTCGGCGGCTTCAACCGCTTTCGTCATTACAGCGAGCTGTTTACCCCGAACAACCGCGACATCGTCACGCCGAACAACGACACGCCGTACTCCTGGGCGTGGCTTGACCTGCGCAGCGAGCCGCAGGTGTTGAGCGTGCCGGCCGTGCCTGACGACCGCTATTACGTGCTTCAACTGGTCGACCAGTACACCCACAACTTTGCCTATGTCGGCGTGCTCAGCACCGGTCGCGATGCGGGGAATTACCTGATCGCCGGACCCCACTGGCAAGGCCCGACACCGGACGGCGTCAAGGCTGTGCTGCGCAGTGAAACCGAAATCGTCATGGTGCTTGGGAGAACGGGCCTGAAAAACGCCGGGGACCTGTCGGCGGTGCGTGCCTTGCAGCAGCAATACGGTTTGCGTTCGTTGCATGAATACATCGGCAGTGCGCCGCCTGTGGCTGCGCCAGCCATTGACTGGCGCCCCTGGGACAGCAAGACCGGGTTGGGGCTGGAGTTTATCCCGGCGCTGAACCAGATCCTCAGCCTGTGCCCCACGCAACCGTCCGAACAAGCCTTGCGCGCGCGCTTTGCACGGATCGGCATCGTGCCCGGCCAGGGTTTCGACCCGGCGACGTTGCCGCCAGCAACGCGCCAGGCACTGCTCGCCGGGATTCAAGACGCCCAGGCGCAACTGCAAACCGCGGTGAGCCAGGTACGCACCACCCTCGGGCTGTTCGGCACTCGCGAAGCGCTGAACGGCAATTACCTCAACCGCGCTGTCGCGGCGAATGTCGGCATCTACGGCAACAGCGTGGAAGAGGCCTTCTACACCGGCACTCGCCTGGATAATCAGGGGCAACCCTTGCAGGGTGGGCGAAGCTATCGCCTGCGTTTCGCAGCGGGTCAATTGCCGCCGGCCAGCGAGTTCTGGTCGCTGACGCTGTATGACTTGCCGGACCGGCAACTGGTGGCCAACCCGATCAATCGCTACTGCCTGAGCAGTCGGGATCAGTTGCAGGAAGATGCGGATGGTGGGTTGACGTTGATCCTGCAGAACGTCGCTCCGCCGGAGCAGAGCAACTGGTTGCCGACGCCTGCAAGCGGAGCGTTCACCCTGGTCCTGCGCCTGTATGGACCCGGGCAGCAGGTGGTCAATCAACGCTGGCGAATGCCGGTGGTTGAAGTGGTGTCTGCCTGAACCGCATCGCGAGCAGGCTCGCTCCTACATTGGACCTGTGCCATTCACAGATGCTGTGAACAACCCGGTCCCCTGTGGGAGCGAGCTTGCTCGCGAAGGTGGCCTGCCAGCCACCAGGTACATTGCAGACGAACGACCTCAACAACCAGGCCGGCCGGTAGGCCGCCTCGGGCGCTGTTGCGGTGCACGCCCCCTCGTGAGGCCGAACGTCAGGGGCAAGAGCCCTTGGTTACTTGGGGCTTTTCCAAGTGACCCGCCGTAAGGGCGGAACCCTAAGTGGCCGTGACCGCAGCAAGGGATATGTACACCCACAAAACAATCATCGCCTGACACAAAGCCATCGCGAGCAAGCTCGCTCCCACACTGGATCTGTGCCATTCACAAATGCTGTGAACAGCACGGTCCCCTGTGGGAGCGAGCCTGCTCGCGATGAAGGCGACGCGGTTTCCCGCGTCATCCGGTCAAGGCGTGACGATATTGAACTGCGGCGCAAACGTATCGAGGCTGCTCATCAACTCCCCAAGCTTCTTGCCATTGCCTTGCAACTTGATCAGACCTTTCTGGATTGCCGTCGGAATATCCAGTTGCTTGAGGCTGATCTGTTCCAGGGTGGCCTTGCTCATGGTCACGCTGGCATCCGCCTGAGCATTGAGCCCTGCACGGTGGGTCAGCACGCCATTGCGCAGGGTCAGGTTGAAGTCCTTGCTCAGGTCATCGAAGGTCCAGTTCAGGGTCAGGTCATGGCCTACGGCCTTTTCACTGTCCAGGCGCACCGCCAGGAAGTCGAAGAACATCTGCGGGCTCATCGCCCGCACCATGTCCACCGATACCGAAGTGCCCGCATGGGGTGGCACGCCGTTGCGCAGTTCCATGGCACCGGTCAGGTACATGTTGCGCCAGGTGGCGTTTTCACTTTGATAGCCCATTTGCTCCAACGCCTGGGCCTGGGCTTTGCGGGCGTCACCGTTGTCCGGGTTGGCGAACAGCACCTGATTGCCCAGTTGCGCGGCCCAGCGGTATTCACCCTTGGCCATCGCCGCCTGCATTTTCTCAAGCACTGCCGCTTCGCCGCCCATGGCCTCGACCGAACGCTTGGCCGTTTCTACTGGCGGCAGCGGATTGAGGTTGGCCGGGTTACCGTCATAGAAACCCATGTAGCGCTGATACACCGCCCGGGTGTTGAAACTCAGTGAGCCGTAGTAGCCACGGGTGTACCACTTCTGGTCGAGGTTGCCTGGCAGTTTCTTGATCGAATCGGCGATTTCCAGCGGCGTCAGGCCCTGGTTCAGCAGGTGCAGGGTGCGGTCATTGAGGAAGGCGTACATGTCGCGCTGGTCGGCGAGGAAGGTACGGATGCGTTCGCCACCCCAGGTCGGCCAGTTGTGCTGGGCGAACAACACGTCGCTCTTGTCGCCGTAACGCGCCAGGCTGGCGTCGAGGTACTCGGCCCAGGCCTTGGCGTCACGCACTTGCGCGCCGCGGGGGGTAAGGATGTTGTGCATCATTTGCGTGGCGTTTTCCGCCATGCACAAGGCGCGCAATTGCGGCAGGTACAGGTTCATCTCTGCCGGCGCCTCGGTGCCCGGGGTCAACTGGAACTCTACCTCGAGACCGGCGATGGTGCGGGTTTGCAGTTCCTCGTCGATCAGGTCGGTGGGCGGGATCAGGGTGACAGTGCCGCCGCTCGGTGTGCTCTTGCCCAGGCCGGCATCGACCTGGCCTTTTTCGCCACGGGGCAGCAGGCTGCCGAACTGGAACTGTGCGCGGCGGCTCATGGCATTGCCGGCGTAGACGTTCTCGCTCATCACGTGTTCCATGAACCCGACGGGGGCGAACACCTTGACCTTGCCGGCCTTGACGTCGGCTTCGTCGATGACCCCGCGCACGCCACCGAAGTGGTCGACGTGGGTGTGGCTGTAGATCACCGCCACCACCGGTTTGCGCGGACGGTTCTGGTAGTACAGGTCCAGTGCCGCCTTGGCGGTTTCGGCCATGGTCAGCGGGTCGATGATGATCAGCCCGTCGTCGCCTTCGATGATCGTCATGTTGGCCAGGTCGAGGCCGCGCACCTGATACAGCCGTGGGCTGACTTCGAACAATCCGGCATGGGCGCTGAGTTGGGCCAGACGCCAGAGGCTCGGGTTGACCGACTCCGGGGCCTGGTCTTTGGCGAGGAAGTCATAGGCCTGGATATCCCAGATGACCTTGCCCGAGGCGTCCTTGACCTGGCCCTTGAACGGCGCGATCAGACCCTTGGTGACCGACTCGTAGTCGGTGCGGTCAGTGAAGGGCAGTTGTTGCAGCACGGCGGCGTTACTGGCCGTGGTTTGCGGGCTGGCTGCGACCGGTCCATCGGCGGCGACCACCGATTGCGTCAGGCAGGCAGTGATCAGGCAAGCGAGCAGCCCACGAGGGCTCAAGGTGAAACGAGGCATGGCGTCTCCGTTTTTTATCGTTATGGTTAGACCAGCTTCGAG
>NZ_JAGYGG010000006.1:0-244290 GCF_019947335.1 Pseudomonas sp. BF-R-24 | reverse complement strand
ATTCCAGTCAACCTCAATGTCGACTGACAGATCGCCTTCGCGAGCAAGCCCGCTCCCACACAGGTCAGTGTTGAAGCCCGAAGTCAGGGCAATAAAAAAGGCCTCGCATCAGCGAGGCCTTTCATTTTGGCTTCAATCGGTTCAACTCTGCGGCCTCAATCCCTGAGAAAGTCCGAACATGAACAGCAACAAGTCATGATCGGGTCGAGTGGCCACGGATGCCTTGGCAATCCGTGGCAACGGACAATGTTCTTCTGCGTTTATCGAGCTGAGAACCTGGGGGCGTGGTTGCTCCCAGGTTGCCATCGCGATCGATGCAACTGCCAAGGCTCCTACCAGAAACAAACCTCGTGCAATTTCGAGTTTCATCGCTATAAACCCTTGATAGCGCTGCCAAACGCCGTCTCATAAAAGTAGATGAGTTTTTCCCAGTCTGCGTCGCTGAACGACGAGTGGCGACGCAATTGCTTCATGTCATGGACAGCTGCGCGATGGGCCGTCAAACGCTGTCGGCATTTCTCCAGATCGATCAGGGCCACTTCGACCTTGGCCGTCTCGCCCTCACCGGTCACGCGAACGAATACGTGCTTGTCGTAAATACAACCGTGCTGCCAGCGGCCCTTGTGCATGCGAGCCAGGTTTTCAGCCAGGTCCTTGAGCACTCGTTCGTTTATGGCTTCACCATGACGCTCGCGACCGCCACCGGCGTACCAGCGATCGATTTCCTCGAAGCCGTCCAGCGACTTGGTGACCAGCAAGGCACGCCACTTGTGCACAGGATCGCGCTGTGCGCCACAGAAAACGATTTCCGGAACCCGTACGCCAAGCGCGGTCACACCGGTGAGCGCAGCATGCTCGCGCATGACCGTCGGCCGCCCGAAAGGGTGCTGCAAGCTACGATGGATATGCCCGGTCTGGCGCTTGACGTAGAGCAGTTGACCATCACTGCCCATCAGGCGTTGAACGCCGCTTTCCCCGCCGCGCCGGACGTTGGGTTCTTCTACCCATTCACCGCGCTGATTCCAAAAGTAATCGAAGCGGTCCCGGGGAACGACTTCCGTTTCTGCTGCACACTGCACTGCCATCCTGTTACCTCTTGCGTAATACGTAAACTCGCCACATGGCATAGAGCGGCAAAAAGTCCAGTTGTTCCTGGATTCGGAAACCCGCCTGCTCAAATTCCTTCTCTACGGTAGCGGCCGGTAACACAAACCGGTTTTGGTAACCTTCCTGCCCACGGGTTTTCTCCGAACGCTTGCGTTTCCAGGCCTTGAAGTTGCCATCGACCCACAGCGAAAGGATCACGCTGTCACGGGAAACCCGCTCGAATTCACGCAAAATAGCCATGCGATGCTTGGCTTCACCGACGTGGTGGAGCAAGCGCATGCAAAAAATGCTGTCGACGGCGTTGTCCGGCAAGGCGATGTCGAATACAGATGTGTGCAAGGGTTGTACCCGCTTCACCACATCGGCAGGTTGCGCCTGGGTTGCGACCTTCAGCATGGACGGCGAGTTATCGGCACCGATGATCACACGGTTGGATTTTTCCGCCAACAAGGGCCAAAAACGCCCAGCACCACAAGGCAAATCGAGGACCAGACCAGGCTCGCCAACCAGAGCCAGTGCCTTGCGCGCCAGTTGTTCGTCACGCCAGTGGGACAATCGACGGCCGAGACCCTCCTGGTGTTTGCGCAAATAGCGTTGCGCGTGTTGATCGTCGTACTTTTCGGAAAAATCGAGCTTGATCGGGCCGTCCATCATCAGGTCTCCTGAACTTCTGATAGCAGCTACCTTAGATTTTGTAGTGTCGGCGTCTGGTCATCCATTTGTGAAAATATCGTTATGGGAAAACCTGAAATATTACAGGGTTTTACGGAATTGACAGGGTTTGCTGGACGCCTGACTTAACAGATCAAGTTCGGGACAGCTCCACCTGAAAACGGCAGCCACTGGGCTCCATCGTAGTCAGGCTGACGCTCCAGCCCTGGTTTTCACAAATCCGCTGCACCAGTGAAAGCCCCAGGCCCAAGCCTTCCCCGCGTTTTTCAGTGCCCCGAACGAAGGGTTCGAACATTGCCTCGCGTTTTTCCTCGGGAATGCCCACACCGCTGTCTTCGACCAGAAATCCCGTGCCCGTCAGGCTCAGGCGGATGAAGCCCCGTTCTGTGTAGTGCAAGGCGTTGCGCAGCAAGTTACCCATCACCGCGTGCAGGAGCGTCGCATTGTAGCCCTTGGCCTCAGGGTTGCCCGGTTCGAAGATCAGTTTCAACCCTTTGCTTTCAATGGGGCCGCGCCACAGACCGACCAGGCCCTCGGCTACTTGGCCCAGGGGCTGCTGCGGCGACATGCTGTTATCTTCGCGCTTGGCGCGGGCCAGCATCAGGAAGGTTTGCACCAGCTCACGCATTTCTTCACATGCCCGGGCAATGCGCTCGACCTGGGCGCGACCGCGCTGATCGAGACCAGGGTTTTCCAGCAACAACTCGCAGGAACTGGCCAGGATCATCAGGGGCGTACGCAATTCGTGGCTGACGTCGCTGGTGAACAAACGCTCGCGGGTCAGGGCCTGACGCAAGCGCCCGAGGGTGGCGTCGAAGGCCACGGCCAGTTCGCCCACTTCGTCGGCGGCATAATCCGGAGCCAAGGGAGGAGCCAAACCCAGCAGTTGATCGCGATGGCGTACCTGGCGGGCCAGCCGTACCACCGGCGCCATGACCTTGCGTGCCAGCACCCAGCCGAGAAATACAGCCAGTGCCAGGCTCAGTACGAAACCCACCAGCACCACGGCAAACAGCACCCGCTCGCGCTCTTCAAAATCGCTCTGGTCCTGCAACAGCACGTAACGTCGGCCGTCGACGATTTCGACCATGGCGTGGTACGACAGGTTTTCACGGAACACTTCGTGGAAACCCGGCTCCAGATGCCTCAAATCCTTGGGCAAATTGAAATCGCCTGGTCCGTTGCTGAAGTAGAACAATTGGTCCGGTTCGGGGCGGTGGCTCCAGTCCGTGACATTGTCCATCAGCAACAGGCGCTGCAAATCGCCGCCCAGACCGGCCGAAATCAGTTTTTCCTCCACCAGGTGCACGGTCGCCACGATGCCCATGGCAAAGGCACCCGCCACCAGTGCGCTCATCAGCGCAAAGGCAATGATGATGCGTTGAGCAAGGCTCTGCTTAAACTCCATCACGGCCCTCGGCCAGGCGATACCCCACACCGTGCACGGTTTGCAGTAATGGTTTGGCGAACGGCTTGTCGATCACCTGGCGCAGTTGGTGGACATGACTGCGCAGGCTGTCGCTGTCCGGGCAGTCGTCGCCCCAGAGCGCTTCTTCAAGAATTTCACGGCGCAACACATGAGGGCTTTTCTGCATCAACACGGCCAGCAACTTCAGGCCGACCGGGTTGAGTTTCAGCAACCGGCCTTCGCGAGTGACTTCCAGTGTGTCGAGGTCGTAGCTCAGGTCGCCGACCTGCAAGGTCCGCCGCCCGCCGCCCTGGGTTCGGCGCATGACCGCTTCGATACGCGCTGCCAGCTCAGACAGGGCGAACGGTTTGATCAGATAGTCATCGGCGCCGGACTTGAAGCCCTGCAGACGGTCATCCAGTTGATCGCGGGCCGTGAGCATGATCACCGGCGTTTCGCGGCGAGCATCCTCGCGCAGGCGCTTGCACAGGGTGTAGCCATCGATGCCGGGCAACATGATATCGAGCACGATCAAATCGTAGTGCTCGGTGGCCGCCAGATGCAGGCCCGACAGACCATCCTGAGCGCAATCGACGGTATAGCCTTTGAGCCCCAGGTAATCGGCCAGGTTGGCCAGGATATCGCGGTTGTCTTCAACCAATAGAATTCGCATGGGTATCTCTCCGTCCACAGTAACGGCCGTCGTGGCCCGCGCAGCTTAAGGCGAAGTTCCGCTCAGGGCTAGGACTGAGTGAAGCCCAAAAGCGCGGAAATTGACCGATTACAGCCTTAACGAGTTTTTCACCGGCGATTCACACGCTGGCGACAGAATCGGGTTCAAACTCTGCGCGGCTGCGCATTTGAGAACATTTCACTGATCAAGGAACTAGCATGGTTTCGACCCTTGCCCGCCCTGCCCCTCGTCCGCTCAATTTCTGGGTGTGCCTTGGAGTCCCCGCCGTAGCTGCGATCATTCTGGTATTGCTCGAATTGACCAGTCTGGACATGGACCTGGCCAAGCTGTTTTACGACCCGGTCACCGGGGAATTCATCGGACGTCACAGTTACTTCCTCGAGGACATCCTGCACGATCGCGCCAAGCAAGTGGTCATCGCCTTCTCGGTGTTTGCCATCCTCGGTTTCATCGCTTCGTTCTTCATGGCCAGGCTCAAACCGCGCAAGCGGGAACTGGGTTGCCTGGTATTGTCCCTGGGCCTGGCGACTTCCTTTGTCACGCCCATGAAAGCAGTGACCGCGGTGCAATGCCCATGGAGCCTCGAACAATTCGGCGGTCACGAAACCTACAGCGAACTGTTGAGTCCTCGCCCGCACACCGATAAACCAGGGCGTTGCTGGCCCGGCGGCCATGCGGCCACCGGCTTCACCCTGTTTGCCCTGTTTTTCGTACTGCGCGACCGTCGCCCGCGCATGGCTCGCGCAGCGTTGGTCTTCGCCTTTGCCCTCGGCTCGGTGTTCTCCATCGGGCGGATGATGCAGGGCGCGCACTTCTTCTCGCACAACGTGTGGACGGCGGTGTTCTGCTGGCTGATTTGTTTGGGGTCGTATTACTACGTTCTGTATCGACCGGCCTTGAGGGCGGATCGCGTGGCAAGTGCAGAACCTGTCAGCGCCTGACCTGACGCCTTCGCGGGCAAGCCACGCTCCCACAGGATTTATGCAGTTCCTTGTGGGAGCGGGCTTGCTCGCGAAAGCGGAATGTCATTCAGCATCTATATCGACTGACACACTGCCTTCGCGAGCAAGCCCGCTCCCACAATGGATCGATGTGAACATTGAAGTCCGGGCAATAAAAAACCCCGCCTGCTTTCGCAGACGGGGTTTTTTCGTACAGGGGTAAGGCTGGCTTACATCATGCCGCCCATACCGCCCATGTCTGGCATACCGCCGCCAGCACCGCCGTCTTTCTTCGGTGCATCAGCAACAGCGGCTTCGGTGGTCAGGATCAGACCGCCGATCGACGATGCAGCTTGCAGCGCGGAACGGGTGACCTTGGTTGGGTCCAGGATGCCCATTTCGATCATGTCGCCGTATTCGCCAGTCGCAGCGTTGTAACCGAAGTTACCTTTGCCGTTCTTGACTTCGTTGACCACAACGCTTGGCTCGTCACCGCTGTTGGCAGCGATCTGACGCAGCGGTGCTTCAACGGCACGACGCAGAACAGCGATACCTACGTCCTGATCAGCGTTGTCGCCTTTCAGATCGTTCAGGGTTTGCAGAGCACGGATCAGCGCAACGCCACCGCCAGGTACCACGCCTTCTTCAACGGCTGCACGGGTAGCGTGCAGGGCGTCTTCAACGCGGGCTTTCTTCTCTTTCATTTCAACTTCGGAACCAGCGCCAACCTTGATCACTGCAACGCCGCCGGACAGCTTGGCCAGACGCTCTTGCAGTTTTTCACGGTCGTAGTCCGAGGAAGTTTCGGCAACCTGAGCACGGATCTGAGTGATGCGTGCTTCGATGTCGCCGTGTACGCCAGCACCGTCAACGATGATGGTGTTTTCCTTGGACAGGGTCACGCGCTTGGCGCTGCCCAGGTTTTCCAGGGTTGCGCTTTCCAGGCTCAGGCCGATCTCTTCGGAGATAACGGTACCGCCGGTCAGAACGGCGATGTCCTGCAGCATGGCCTTGCGGCGATCGCCGAAGCCTGGAGCCTTGACGGCTGCGACTTTAACGATGCCACGCATGTTGTTCACAACCAGAGTCGCCAGGGCTTCGCCTTCAACGTCTTCGGCCACGATCAGCAGTGGACGGCCGGCTTTGGCAACGGCTTCCAGCACTGGCAGCATTTCGCGGATGTTCGAGATCTTCTTGTCGACCAGCAGGATCAGCGGGCCGTCCAGCTCAGCGACCATGGTCTCTGGCTTGTTGACGAAGTACGGGGACAGGTAACCACGGTCGAACTGCATGCCTTCAACAACCGACAGTTCGTTTTCCAGGCCCGAGCCTTCTTCAACGGTGATCACGCCTTCTTTACCGACTTTTTCCATGGCTTCGGCAATGATGTCGCCGATGGAGTTGTCGGAGTTGGCCGAGATGGTGCCGACCTGAGCGATAGCCTTGGTGTCAGCGCATGGCTTGGACAGGTTTTTCAGCTCTTTGACGATGGCGATGGTCGCCTTGTCGATGCCGCGCTTGAGGTCCATCGGGTTCATGCCGGCAGCGACGGCTTTCAGGCCTTCGTTGACGATCGACTGAGCCAGAACGGTAGCGGTGGTAGTACCGTCACCAGCGTCATCGTTGGCACGGGAGGCAACGTCTTTGACCAGCTGCGCACCCATGTTTTCGAAACGGTCTTCGAGTTCGATTTCTTTGGCGACGGAAACGCCGTCCTTGGTGATGGTCGGAGCGCCGAAGCTCTTCTCGATGATCACGTTACGGCCTTTCGGGCCCAGGGTCGCTTTTACTGCGTCAGCCAGGACGTTGACACCCTTGAGCATTTTTTTACGGGCGGAATCGCCAAACAGAACTTCTTTAGCAGCCATGATCGATATTCCTTAAATACTTTGTAGTAGCGGGAAAATGAACGGGGGTATCAGCCTTCGATAACGGCGAGAATTTCGTTCTCGCTCATTACCAGCAGGTCTTCGCCGTCGACTTTCACAGTGTTGCTGCCGGAGTAAGGACCGAACACAACCTTGTCGCCCACTTTCACGGACAGTGCACGCACTTCACCGTTTTCCAGTACGCGGCCGGTGCCTACAGCGAGGATTTCGCCGCTGTTGGCTTTTTCAGCAGCCGAACCTGGCAGGACGATACCGCCAGCGGTTTTCTTTTCTTCTTCGCTGCGACGGATGACGACGCGGTCATGCAGAGGACGAAGCTTCATTGTCGATCTCTCCTAATTGTGGTTTTCATCGGCCGGTGTAGTCCCGGCGGGTTTAACAAAGGCCGGCGGTGCCGGTTGCGGTTCGTCAAGCGAACCGCGGAAGTCTGTCTGGCTTGTTCGCCAGAAACCTTGCGGTGACCGTTACATAAGGGCGCATAAGCTTATTACAAGGGCGGCGACGAAAAAATTTTCAGGTCGATGCCCCGCAAACGAACACGGCACCCGAAGGTGCCGTGTCGATGTGCGTATTACTTGGTATCGCGGTGTTCGAACTCACCTTCGATCACGTTGGGCTCGCGGCCCAGCGGCTCGCGAGGCGCCGGGCCGCCACGGGCCTGGAGGTCGTCGGCGAACGCTCGCTGACGCATCGCCTGCTCTTCGGCGCGCTGGCGCATTTTATTGGCCAGCAGGCGACGACTGAACGGCAGCAGCATGAACAGGCCGATCACATCGCTGATGAAGCCCGGAAGAATCAGCAGGCCACCGGCCAATGCCAGCATCAGGCCTTCGAGCATGGTCTGGGCCGGCAGTTCGCCGCGGCTCAGGCTTTCACGGGCACGCAGGGCCGTGGCCAGGCCGGCGATGCGCAGCACAAACACGCCGAACATCGAGCCGAGAATGATCAGCAGCAGGGCCGGGAAGAACCCGATGGACCCTGCCACCTTGACGAATACGAACAGCTCCAACACCGGGAACAGCAGAAAGAGCAACAAAAAAGGGCGCATCAAATGGTTCCTCAACGCAAGAATGCCTTGCCAGTTCACCTTAGATGACGTCGCCGTTTCGTGAATTCAAGCGTCGGCCACTTCATTTTTCGGCCAATGATCGGCGTGGGCCAGAGAAACCAAGGCTTCGCGAACTTGTGTCGGCGTATTACAAGGCGCTTGGAACGGTAACCAGTACAGACTTTGACCGATGCGCAGGTGCATGCCTTCACAATCGATGCCGACCATTTGCGCCGGCACGTTTTTCGGCAGCCCGGCCAGATCGACGTAATGGGCGATGGCCTTGGCGTGATCGGCGTTCATGTGCTCGACCATGCTCACTTCGGCCTTGCCGGCGAACGGGTTGGCCAGGGTCAGGTCGTTGACCCAATGAATCGCGCCAAAACCGCCGATGTAACGGTGGCGTACAGGCTCAAGCACCCAGAAATCGAAATCGTGGGCCTTGTGATAACCCTTCGACTCCGGGAAGTAGCGGTAGTAACGCTCGGAGGCAGCGTCGATGGCGGCTTCGTCTTCGAGCTGTTGCGCCTCAGCCAGGTAAGTCAGTCGACCAACGGCCTGGACATCTTCGGCACCACGTTCGCCGACAAACAGCGAGCATTTCGGATCTTTTTGCAGATTATGAGTGTGCTGGGCGATGCGGCTGATCAGGATCAGCGGCCGGCCCTGCTCGTCCAGGCAGTACGGAACCACGGAACCGAACGGAAAACCGGGCATTGATTTGGAGTGCGTCGAGAGCACCCCACGGTATTCCTTGAGAAGCAATTCTCGTGCATGCTTAGCCGCTTCAACGCTCAATTTATGACTCCTTAAATAGAATCCGTCAGAAAAACGGACGAGCTGCTGGCGAAAGTCCCAGCACGCCATCGGGGGCAGTTCTCATGTGCAGCCAGGCCAGGTCAGGCGCAGATCGAGAGGCTCTCTAAAGGAAACCACTCAGACCTGCTACCGGGGCATGCGAATGCAACTCACTGACAAAGTAATCATTATTACTGGCGGTTGCCAGGGTTTAGGCCGCTCCATGGCCGAGTATTTCGCAGGCCTGGGCGCGAAACTCGCGCTGGTGGACCTGAACCAGGAAAAACTCGACGACGCCGTCGCGGCCTGCAAGGCCCAAGGTGTCGAGGCTCGCGCCTACCTGTGCAACGTGGCCAACGAAGAGCAAGTGACCCACATGGTTGCCCAGGTCGCTGAAGACTTCGGCGCGATCCATGGTTTGATCAACAACGCCGGGATCCTGCGCGACGGCCTGTTGCTCAAGGTCAAGGATGGCGAAATGACCAAGATGAGCCTGGCCCAGTGGCAGGCCGTCATCGACGTCAACCTGACCGGCGTGTTCCTGTGCACCCGTGAAGTCGCGGCGAAAATGGTCGAGCTGAACAACACTGGCGCGATCATCAATATCTCGTCGATTTCCCGCGCCGGCAACGTCGGTCAGACCAACTACTCCGCCGCCAAGGCCGGTGTTGCTGCGGCGACCGTGACCTGGGCCAAGGAGCTGGCACGCTACGGCATTCGCGTCGCCGGCATTGCACCGGGCTTCATCGAAACCGAAATGACCCTGGGCATGAAGCCTGAAGCGCTGGAGAAGATGACTGCGGGGATCCCGCTCAAGCGCATGGGCAAGCCTGAGGAAATAGCCCATTCGGCGGCTTACATCTTCGAGAACGACTATTACACCGGTCGGATTCTGGAGATGGATGGCGGGTTGCGTATCTAAGCCCAACCCCAAACAACTGTGGGAGCGGGCTTGCTCGCGAAGGCGATAGATCAGTCAACTTGTTGGTTGAATGACACACCGCTTTCGCGAGCAAGCCCGCTCCCACATTTGGTCAGCGTTTATCTGGCGAACATTAGTCGTCGCTGACGCTGATGTTCGGCATCGCCGGCGTCAACGCTTCCTGCAACACGATCCGCGCGCCGACATGGCGGGCCAGTTCCTGGTAAACCATCGCAATCTGGCTATCAGGCTCGGCGATCACTGTTGGCTTGCCGCCATCGGCCTGCTCGCGGATGACCATCGACAGCGGCAGCGAAGCCAGCAGTTCAACACCATACTGGTTGGCCAGTTTCACACCACCGCCTTCGCCAAACAGATGCTCGGCATGTCCGCAGTTGGAGCAGATGTGCACGGCCATGTTCTCCACCACGCCCAGCACCGGGATGTTGACCTTGCGGAACATTTCCACGCCCTTGCGTGCATCCAGCAATGCCAGGTCCTGCGGGGTGGTCACGATAACCGCACCGGCCACCGGCACTTTCTGCGCCAGGGTCAGCTGGATATCGCCGGTGCCAGGCGGCATGTCGATGACCAGGTAATCGAGGTCACCCCACGCGGTCTGGGTGACCAGTTGCAACAGGGCGCCCGAAACCATCGGCCCGCGCCAGACCATCGGCGTGTTGTCGTCGGTGAGGAAAGCCATGGACATCACTTCGACGCCATGGGACTTGAGCGGAACGAACCATTTCTGATCCTTGACCTCGGGGCGGGTACGCTCGGGGATGCCGAACATGATGCCCTGGCTCGGACCGTAGATGTCCGCATCGAGAATCCCCACCTTGGCGCCTTCCCGGGCCAGAGCCAGGGCCAGGTTGGCCGCGGTGGTGGATTTGCCCACGCCGCCCTTGCCGGACGCCACGGCCACCACGTTTTTCACGTTCGCCAAGCCCGGAATCTGCGCCTGAGCCTTGTGCGCGGCGATCACGCTGGTGATTTCGACCTTGGCACTTGCCACGCCATCCAGCCCCTGAATGGCCATTTCCAGCATCTGCGCCCAGCCACTCTTGAACAGACCGGCGGCGTAACCCAATTCAAGCTGAACGCTGACGCGGTCGCCCTGAATCTCGATGTTGCGCACGCACCCGGCGCTGACCGGGTCCAGGTTCAGGTAAGGGTCGGTGTATTGGCGAAGGACGGCTTCCACCGCTGCGCGATTGACGGCGCTCATGGGCAACTCCGAAAACAGGACTGGAAAAGATAGTGGCTATCGTACCTGTTCCGAGCGTTCGGCGGGATGTTGAACCTTCACCTGTTACTCATCCAATGAAACAGGCTCACAGGGTGAAAAATATGCGCCGGCGCTTTATAGTGGCCGACCTCCGTTTCATCAAGTAGCCGAGCCCCATGTCCGAGCCACGCAAGATCCTCGTCACCAGCGCCCTGCCCTATGCCAATGGTTCGATTCACCTCGGCCATATGCTGGAATACATCCAGACCGATATGTGGGTGCGCTTCCAGAAGCACCGCGGCAATCAATGCATCTATGTCTGCGCCGACGACGCCCACGGTTCGGCGATCATGCTGCGCGCGGAAAAGGAAGGCATCACCCCGGAACAACTGATCGCCAACGTCCAGGCCGAACACAGCGCCGACTTTGCCGACTTCCTGGTGGACTTCGACAATTTCCACTCCACTCACGCCGAAGAAAACCGTGAGCTGTCGAGCCAGATCTACCTGAAGCTGCGTGACGCCGGGCACATTGCCACGCGGTCGATCACCCAGTACTTCGACCCGGAAAAGAAAATGTTCCTGGCCGACCGCTTCATCAAGGGCACCTGCCCGAAATGCGGCACCGAAGACCAGTACGGCGACAACTGCGAAAAATGCGGTGCGACCTACGCACCGACCGACCTGAAGGATCCGAAGTCGGCGATCTCCGGCGCCACCCCGGTGCTCAAGGATTCCCAGCACTTCTTCTTCAAGCTGCCAGACTTCCAGCAAATGCTGCAAACCTGGACCCGCAGCGGCACCCTGCAGGATGCCGTCGCCAACAAGATCGCCGAATGGCTGGATGCCGGCCTGCAACAGTGGGATATCTCCCGCGATGCACCGTATTTCGGTTTTGAAATCCCCGACGAGCCGGGCAAGTACTTCTACGTGTGGCTGGATGCGCCGATCGGTTACATGGCCAGCTTCAAGAACCTGTGCAACCGCACGCCGGAGCTGGACTTCGACGCGTTCTGGGGCAAGGACTCCACCGCCGAGCTGTACCACTTCATCGGCAAGGACATCGTCAACTTCCACGCCCTGTTCTGGCCAGCCATGCTCGAGGGCGCGGGCTACCGCAAGCCGACCGGCATCAACGTGCACGGCTACCTGACTGTCAACGGTCAGAAAATGTCCAAGTCCCGCGGCACCTTCATCAAGGCCCGGACCTACCTGGACCACCTGTCGCCGGAATACCTGCGCTATTACTACGCGGCCAAGCTGGGCCGTGGCGTTGATGACCTCGATCTGAACCTCGAAGATTTCGTGCAGAAGGTCAACTCCGACCTGGTGGGCAAGGTCGTCAACATCGCCAGCCGTTGCGCCGGCTTCATCAACAAGGGCAATGCCGGCGTAATGGTCGACACCAACGCCGCGCCTGAACTGACCGAAGCCTTCCTGGCCGCCGCGCCAGGTATCGCCGACGCCTATGAAGCCCGCGACTTTGCCCGTGCCATGCGCGAGATCATGGGCCTGGCCGACCGCGCCAACGCCTGGATCGCCGACAAGGCGCCGTGGTCGTTGAACAAACAGGAAGGCAAACAGGATGAAGTCCAGGCCATCTGCGCCACAGGCGTCAACCTGTTCCGCCAACTGGTGATCTTCCTCAAGCCGGTGCTGCCGCTGCTGGCCGCCGACGCCGAGGCGTTCCTCAACGTCGCGCCGCTGACCTGGAACGATCACGCGACCTTGCTCGGCAATCACCAGCTGAACGAGTTCAAGCCGCTGATGACCCGCATCGACCCGGTAAAAGTGCAAGCCATGACCGACGCTTCGAAAGAAGACCTGACCGCCAGCCAGACCGACACCGGCGAAGCCGCACCTGCCGGCAATGGCGAACTGGCCAAGGATCCGCTGTCGCCGGAAATCGAGTTCGACACCTTTGCCGCTGTCGACCTGCGTGTCGCGCTGATCGTCAAGGCTGAACACGTGGAAGGTGCCGACAAGCTGTTGCGCCTGACCCTGGATATCGGTGACGAGCAACGCAACGTGTTCTCCGGGATCAAGAGCGCTTACCCGGACCCGTCCAAGCTCGATGGGCGCCTGACCATGATGATCGCCAACCTCAAGCCACGGAAAATGAAGTTTGGTATCTCCGAAGGCATGGTGATGGCGGCAGGCCCTGGCGGAGAAGAAATCTACCTGCTCAGCCCTGACAGCGGCGCCAAGCCTGGCCAGCGCATCAAGTAAGGTCTGCGGCAAATCGATCCCACAGTCGTGTCTGGCGCGGCTGTGGGATTTTCATGTCTGGCCCACCCTCCCGCCTTGCCGGATAATGCCTAAGCTTTTTAGACCATCTCCTGTAGGAGCGAGCTCGTTCGCGATGGTCGTTAACGATTATGCGTGTCCACAGGTTGAACGCAGCGCCCTTGAGTCCATCGCCGGAACGCCGCCCGGACCAAGCTCGCTCCTACAAAAACTACCGTTCTTGTCGGCACGAACAATGACCGAAATCCTGCTTACGCTTATCAGCGCAGCCCTGATCAACAACCTCGTGTTGCAATGGCCATTGGCCGTCGATCCACTGTTGGCCGGTCAGCGTCGTCAGGTACATGCCCTGGGCATTGCGACGACATGCCTGATGCTGGTCGTGGGCATGCTCGGCTACGCGCTCTATCAATGGATGCTGGTGCCACTGCAATTGACGCCCCTGCGTCTGTTTGTGTTTCTGCCATTGAGCGTGCTGCTGATCAGCCCGTTGCTGAAGTTGCTGGCGCGGTTGTTTTCGACACTACCATTCGAAGGCCTCTGGCCGTTGCTGTTGGGCAATGCTGGCGTACTCGGCGTGGCCCTGCTCAATGCTCAGGAAGACAAGGGCTTTTTTCACGCCACTGCCTTGAGCCTCGGTGCAGGGTTGGGCTTCTGGCTGGTGTTGAGCCTGTTCACTGATTTGCGTGAACGCACGGCCGACAACGATGTTCCCCTGCCCTTTCGCGGCTTGCCGATCGACCTGATTGGTGCCGGCCTGATCGCAGTGGCTTTTCTCGGATTCAGCGGACTGATCAAAACATGAGTCTGATTCAATGCATCGACGCACTCTTGCCGCAAACCCAATGCGGCAAGTGCGGGCACCCCGGGTGCAAGCCGTATGCCGAAGGCATCGCCAGCGGTGAGCCGATCAACAAGTGCCCTCCCGGAGGCAACGAAACCATCGCGGCCCTGGCTGAACTGCTGAAGGTGCCGGTGCTGGAGTTGGATATCACTCGCGGCTCGGCACCTGCGCAGATCGCCTATATCCGCGAGGCCGAGTGCATTGGTTGCACCAAGTGCATTCAGGCCTGCCCGATCGATGCCATCGTCGGCGCGGCCAAGCTGATGCACACGGTGATCATTGATGAGTGCACCGGTTGCGATCTCTGCGTGGCACCGTGCCCGGTGGACTGCATCGAAATGCGCCCACTGCAGCCGAACACTGTACTGCCTGTTGTCGGGGGCCTGGCCCTCACACCGCAGGCGCGGCAGGCCCGCAACCTCAAGCGCGATCACGCACGGCGCCGCTTCGAACAACGCAATGCCCGCTTGCAGCGTGAGGAGCAACAGAAAATCGCCGAGCGCCAGGCAAGGCAGCGAACCGCACAACCTGCCGAGACGACAGACGACCCTGTGCAGGCAGCCCTCGAGCGCGTCCGCGCACAGAAAACCGCCAATGCCGATGCCGCGCTGAAAAAGGCCAAGATCGAGGTGGCGATGAGTCGGGCGCAGTTGCACAAATCGCTGAAGGCCTTCGGGCATCCGCCGACCTTCGAACAGCAATCGCAGTTGATCGCACTGCAACAACAGTTCGAAGCCGCCGAACAAAACCTGGCGCAACTGGAAAGCGCCGCTCCACCCTCACCTGTACCGACGGTCGCAGCTGCGTCGTCAATTGATGCCGATCTGAAACGGGCCAAGATCCAGTTGGCCATGCGCCGCGCCGAACTCAAGAAGGCTCACGCCAACGAAGCATCAGCGGAACAAATCGAAGCCCTGGAACGCGCACTCGGTGAAGCCGAACGCCTGGTGGACGCCCATGCCAGCCCTTGACGTGGTGGATGATCGCCTGCAACAGGCGATGAAACTGGTGCTGTTGGCCACGCTGCCGGGAATCCTGGCGGCGTTCTGGCTGTACGGCTGGGGGGTGTTGATCAATCTGGTTCTGGCGGCCGCTGCCGCGTTGGCCGTCGAGGCCGCCGTCGTGCAATGGCGCAAGCAGCCGCCGGGGCCAACTTTGAGTGACGGTAGCGCGCTGGTCAGTGCCACATTGCTGGCTCTGGCGCTGCCGCCTTACTGCCCATGGTGGCTGACCCTCAGTGCAGCCGCTTTTGCGATGGTGTTCGGCAAGCACTTGTATGGTGGCGTCGGTTCGAATCCCTTCAACCCGGCGATGCTCGGCTTGGCTCTGGTGCTGGTGACCTTTCCCCAACCAATGACCCATTGGCCATTGCCCCATGGCATGGATCTGCTGAGCGGCCTGCAGCACGTGTTTGGCATCAGCCATGTGCCGGATGCGTGGGTGCAGGCCACGGCACTGGACAGTCTGCGGATCAACAAAAGCCTGACCATGGATGAACTGTTTGCCGGCAACCCGGCATTCGGCCACTTTGGCGGCCGGGGGGTGGAATGGGTGAACCTGGCCTTTGTGGCGGGTGGAGCGTTTCTCCTGCAACGAAGGGTGATCAGCTGGCATGCACCGGTCGGCATGCTGGCCAGCCTGTTCATCATCAGCCTGTTGTGCTGGAACGGTTCGGGCTCCGACTCCCATGGCTCGCCGTTGTTTCATCTGCTGACCGGCGCGACCATGCTGGGGGCGTTCTTCATCATCACCGAACCGGTGTCCGGCGCCAGAAGCCCTGGCGCGAAATTGTTGTTCGGCGCTGGTGTTGGGCTTCTGACTTATCTGATTCGTACCTGGGGTGGCTACCCGGACGGCATCGCCTTCGCTGTGCTGTTGATGAACCTGTGCGTGCCGGCGCTGGAGCGGTTCGTGGCGGCCAGGCAACAGCCGGAGGCACCATGAACCGGACATCAAGCATCGCGCTTGTGGTGCTTTTGGCCGCACTGGGCTTTGGCGTGACGTACTTCGTACAACTCGGCAGCGCGCCACGCATTGCAGCCGAACAGCGCCTGATCGACAGCCGTAACCTGCTGGACCTGATCGCGCCGGACAGCTACGACAATCAACCACTCGAACACCCCATAACGATTGAAGCAGCCGCACTGACCAACAGCACCTTGCTGGGTGGTTATCTGGCGACCCGGGCCGATCAACCCGTCGCGGTCTTGCTGCGCAGTCAAACCCTTGGCTACGCCGGTGCCATCGACCTGTTGATCGCAGTCGACGCCAATGGCAGGTTGCTGGGCGTCAAAACCCTCAAACAGTCGGAAACACCTGGACTGGGGGCTCGGATCGCCGACTGGCCCAATGCCTGGCTCCAGGTTTTTTCCGGCAAGTCTCGAACAGAACCCGGTGACAGCGGCTGGGCGCTGAAAAAGGATCAGGGACAGTTCGATCAGATCGCAGGCGCAACCATCACCTCAAGAGCGGTGATCAATGCCGTCCACGATGCCTTGCGCTACTTCGATGAACACCGGCAACAATTGCTCGGAATCCCTGCCCATGGATAACTCATCGACCCTGCGCAACGCCTTGATGCTGACGCCACTGATCGGCGTCACCCACTCGCTGATGGCTGCAGTTGGCTTGTGCCTGATGTTCATGGTGGTGACTCAGTTGTTCGGTCTGGCCATGGGTGCCCTGCGATCTCGACTGGTCCCGGCGGCCCGTATGCTGGCCAGCATCCTGTTGGCAGCCACCCTCACCAGTTGCGCGGAACTCATGGCACAAGCCTGGTCGCTGCAATGGCAGCAGCATCTGGGGATTTATGGAGCCTTGATCGCCTTGCAATGCGTCGTACTGGAACACACCGGGGTCTTTCAGAGCGATTGGCATCAACGCCTGCGACTCAATAGCCTGTTTGCCACGCTGATGATCGCGCTGGGCCTGCTGCGCGAACTCATCGGCAACGGAACACTTGGAAACCATCTATCGTGGCTGTTCGGCGCAACGCAAACTGACTGGCATGGCTGGGTGCTGGTGGCTGACGGCGGACTGCGCCTGACCACACTGGTCCCTGGCGGGTTCATCCTGCTCGGACTCCTGATCGCCGCCTGGCAGGCCTGGCGCCCGACGCCCACACATTGATTGCCTTCGAGGAAACGCACTGCCCATGAATGCCGCAAAACGTCTGGAAATTTTCCGCCGACTGCACGAGGACAACCCGGAACCAAAGACCGAACTGGCCTATTCCTCCCCCTTCGAATTACTGATTGCCGTGATTCTCTCGGCGCAGTCCACCGATGTCGGCGTCAACAAGGCCACAGCCAGGCTGTTCCCGGTCGCCAATACCCCGGCAGCGATGCATGCCCTGGGTGTCGAAGGGCTGTCGGAGTACATCAAGACCATCGGGCTGTACAACAGCAAAGCGAAAAACGTGATCGAAACCTGCCGTTTGCTGGTCGAGCGTCACGCCGGCGAGGTCCCACAAACCCGCGAAGAGCTGGAAGCACTGCCCGGCGTCGGCCGCAAGACCGCCAATGTGGTACTCAATACGGCATTCCGTCAGCTGACCATGGCCGTCGACACGCATATTTTCAGGGTCAGCAACCGGACTGGCATTGCTCCCGGCAAGAATGTGGTGGAAGTCGAGAAAAAACTGATGAAGTTCGTGCCCAAGGAGTACCTGCTCGACTCCCATCACTGGCTGATCCTTCATGGTCGCTATGTTTGCCTGGCCCGCAAGCCCCGATGCGGAAGCTGCCGGATCGAGGACTTGTGCGAATACAAGCACAAAACCTCCGACGATTGAGGCGCTATTGGGTTTATTGATTTGTCGATTGAAAAAATCTTTTTTACCCGCCGGGAGAATGTCGATATAAGGGGCGCCAAAGGCCTTCTTAGCCTGGAGCAACTAAATGAGTACTGGCAAAGAGCAATTAGACGTAGAAGACGATTTCACCACCGCCGAAACCGATGACGCTGAACCGGTGGTTGAAGTAGCGAAAACTAATCTGAGCAAACGCCGCACCATCGACAACCTGCTGGAGGAGCGCCGACTGCAAAAGCAATTGGCCGATTACGATTTTGATTTATGACACCTGAAAGCCTCCCGAAACGGAGGCTTTTTTTTTGCTAAGTGCCACACCCCGATAGGCGCCCCTTGTCGCGCAGTTATGCCATCACACCAGACCATTGCGTTGTGCCAGTTCGATCAGATCGACCAGAGACCGCGCATTCAGCTTGAGCAACAGGCGGGTCTTGTAAGTACTGACTGTTTTATTGCTGAGAAACATCCCATCGGCAATCTCTTTATTGGTCTTCCCTCGGGCCAACTGCTGCAGGACCATCATTTCCCGCCCCGACAATCGATCGACCATATCGGCCTCACTGGCATTCCCCAAACTGCAACGTACGGTATGCAAGGCTTGATTAGGAAAGTAACTGTAGCCTGACAAAACGGCCTTTATTGCACTGAGCAACTCCGTGAGGTCTTGTTGTTTGCAGACATAACCTGCTGCACCGGATTGCATGCAACGCATCGAAAAATGTCCCGGCGCCTGGGAAGTCAAAATCAGCACTTTCATCGGCATTGAAGTCGAAGACAAACGCGCGATGACTTCCAACCCGTCCAGCTTCGGAATCCCGATATCCAGAATGACAATGTCCGGCATAAGTTCACGGGCTAGTTGCAGTGCGTCCACACCATTATCGGTTTCTGCAATAACTTCGTAGCCATGACGCTCCATTAGCATACGTACCGCAAGACGAATGACGGGGTGATCATCCACGATCAGCACTTTATTCATGGGCAAGTCCAATTTTCGCTGTTCGAATTTTTAGAGCCCGCACAATAGCCTAGTCGTTTCACCCATGGCATGTCGCCCCTCCCGGCCACCCACACCAAGAGACATCCCCTACAAACAACACGGATTCCTCCTACAAAAATCCCTCGAACAGAATGAATTTAAAACTGTATCAGCGTCAGTGTGTCGCACTTTCCAGCAGCCACCTGTGTCGATTTACGACCAGAATTTTTCGAGAGCCAGCTTGATCCGGTCGCGCCCTGATAAACACCAGCCTCTACCTTTCCGCTAAAACGTAACTGATATTTACGCACTCAACACCCACACCAGAAATATCACACACTTCGCATCCAATTACTCTTACAGCAAATAATATTTTTTGAGCAATCATTAAACCACGCCAAAAATTCAAGAAACCGAAGAGCAATACAACAAACAAATAAAAACCTGTAAAAAACCAGCAGACAATCAAAATCACTACAACAGGCATCACATCGAACCAACTTCATAAACCACTCGAGAACAGACAACCCGGCATGAGTACAGAACATGATAAAAAAACGAATCACCAACCCAATGACAATTATCGCGATATTCGCAGCGCTCTCTGAAACTTCGGCAGCCGTCTCGCTACCCTTCCTTGATCAGGAGGAAAGAGAACTCTACGTCTGGTTCCTGATCAGCTTTCCGTTTTATTTACTTTTACTTTTTTTCGCGACACTCAACTTCAACTATAAATCACTTTATGCACCCTCCGACTTTGAAAAGGGAAAGCACTTCATGAAGGCCATGGATGATGTTGGGCGCTCGGAAAAAAAAGCGTCCGCAAAACCGTCTGAAAACCCCACACTGGAAACGTCAGCGAATGGCTGGCGGTCAGCCCGAACGCCCTGTGGTGCACAGGACCCGCCAACCAGGATTGGTCTGCAAACCACTGTCTCTGTTCAGCATCACCTTCAGTTACCGGAACCGGTAAAAGACCTGTACGTCGTTGATGTACGCTGGATGAGCGAAGAGGTCGAGTTTGGAGCGCTGCTGGAAAAAATCCAGAGGCCACGGGAAAAGACGGCGTACGTGATTCTGTTTGTCACTTGTGCCGTTTCGGAGAAATTACTGAAAGCCAGTGCGCTTGGACATACAAAGCAGGCCAGCAAGCGCGGTGCCGCCTTTTATGTGACCTACAATCCGGACTCGCACAGGTTGTCGGTCATTGATCACGCCGGGCAACCGGCGAACAGCAACCTGTAGTCAGGCCATCGAGAAGGAGAAAAACAGGAAATCATCAGCGGAAAAGAAAACACCCGACAACGCAGTAACTGGCATCACACCCCGTTTTCAGGTACCTGACCTCGTCGAGGACGAGGTCAGGTATCCATCACGATGTCAAAGGTCTCAGAACAGCTTCCGGCCTTTGTTCGCCGCAATGCGCATGCGCAAGGCGTTGAGCTTGATGAAGCCCGCGGCATCCGCCTGGTTGTACGCGCCGCCATCTTCTTCGAAGGTAGCGATGTTGGCGTCGAACAGCGAGTCGTCGGACTTGCGGCCAGTGACGATCACATTGCCCTTGTACAGTTTCAGGCGCACAACGCCGTTCACGTTGACCTGGGACGCATCGATCATCTGTTGCAGCATCAGACGCTCAGGGCTCCACCAGTAGCCGGTATAGATCAGGCTGGCGTACTTGGGCATCAGCTCGTCCTTGAGGTGAGCCACTTCGCGGTCCAGGGTGATCGATTCGATCGCACGGTGGGCACGCAGCATGATCGTGCCGCCAGGGGTTTCGTAGCAGCCACGGGACTTCATGCCCACGTAGCGGTTCTCGACGATGTCGAGACGGCCGATACCGTGCTCACCACCGATACGGTTCAGGGTCGCCAGCACGGTGGCAGGAGTCATTTCGACGCCGTCCAGCGCGACGATGTCGCCGTTGCGGTAGGTCAGTTCCAGGTACTGCGGCTTGTCTGGAGCGTTTTCCGGGGAAACGGTCCAGCGCCACATGTCTTCTTCGTGCTCGGTCCAGGTGTCTTCCAGCACGCCGCCTTCATAGGAGATGTGCAGCAGGTTGGCATCCATGGAGTACGGGGACTTCTTCTTGCCGTGGCGCTCGATCGGAATCGCGTGCTTCGCGGCGTAATCCATCAGCTTTTCACGGGACAGCAGGTCCCACTCGCGCCAAGGAGCGATCACTTTCACACCTGGCTTCAAGGCGTACGCACCGAGTTCGAAACGAACCTGGTCGTTACCCTTGCCGGTGGCGCCATGGGAAATGGCGTCTGCACCGGTTTCGTTGGCAATTTCGATCAGGCGCTTGGCGATCAGCGGACGAGCGATGGAAGTACCCAGCAGGTACTCGCCTTCGTAAACGGTGTTGGCGCGGAACATCGGGAAAACGAAATCGCGCACGAACTCTTCGCGCAAGTCGTCGATGTAGATCTCTTTGACGCCCATGGCCTGAGCCTTGGCGCGTGCAGGTTCGACCTCTTCGCCCTGACCCAGGTCAGCGGTGAAGGTCACTACTTCACAGTTATAAGTATCCTGCAGCCACTTGAGGATCACCGAAGTGTCCAGGCCGCCGGAATACGCCAGAACGACCTTGTTTACGTCCGCCATGCCATCACTCCACGGGGTTCTACGGAAAGCCGGGAAGTCTACCGCTCATGCAGAATAATTTACAGTGGCGCGACAGCTTATGACGACGAAGCGACAGATTATGTCGAGAGCGCGACGATTACAGCCGGGTCAGGAAGTGGCCGAAGTGGCCGCTTTCGTCGCCTGCGGGGCGACTTGTTCCGCGGGTGCTCCGCGCTCCAGGCGCACCGCTACTCGACGGTTCTTCGCGCGGTTGGTGTTGTTGGTGTTCGGCGCCACCGGATAACGCTCGCCATGGAAACGCAGAGTGATTTGCGATTCATGGATGCCGTTGGCCTTGAAGAACTCCATCACTGCCAGGGCTCGGCGCCGCGACAGGTCGCGGTTGGTCAGGCGATTGCCGCTGTTGTCGGAGTGACCGTCGAGCTCGATGTGATTGACCGTCGGATCGGCCTTCATGTACTCCAGCATTACCTGCAGTTTGGCTTTTGCGGCGCTGTCGAGTTCGATTCCGCCACCGGGGAAGCCGATTTCCGATTGCTTCACCTGTTCGAAATTCTGTGGCAACAGTTTCGCCACGCAACCCTGGTAGTCGGCAAACGCCTTGGTGAACCTGACCGGCAACAAGCGTACTTCCGACACCCGCCCATCCCCCGAGGAGTGTCGAACGACCGGGCTGCGACCGTCCATCAGGCCACTGATCAGACGCCCGGCCTGAACCTGTGAGCTGTTGAACAATACGTTGCCACTGCCGATTCTCACCGTGCCCAGGTTGATATCGTCACGGCCCGGTTGCCACGGCGCGGCAGCGGCCAGCAAGGTGGCCGAACCGCCGCCGATCATCGGGTTGTAGGCTTTCAGACGGAAAATCGCCTGCTCGCCGGCACGACGCACGAACTCGCCCGAGCCGAAGTCGGTAACCGGCTGAGTCAGGCGGCATTCGAACTTGTCGCCTTCGACCGTCCACTCAATGTTCTCCAGACGTGTCTGGAAAGTGAGCGCCATCGCCGGAAGGCTGGCAAACACACTGAGCAAGGCTAAATAACGCTGGCGCACGGGAGGCTCCACTGGCTTCTACAACAAAAAGACCGACACACACATGTTTACGGCATACCTGTTGGATATCGGAAGCTTCCTGCAAAACTTGATAGCGAGTGCCTGCAAGAGTCTTTTCCGGTAGCATTCCCTTGAGTTTGACCCGCCTGGAATCCCCTCATGTCCGACCGCCTGACCCTGCTGCGTCCCGACGACTGGCATATTCATCTTCGCGATGGTGCCGTGCTGACCAATACCGTCGCGGATGTCGCGCGCACCTTTGGCCGCGCCATCATCATGCCCAACCTGGTTCCACCGGTACGCAATGCGGCCGAAGCCGACGGCTATCGGCAGCGGATTCTCGCTGCCCGCCCGGCCGGCAGCCTGTTCGAGCCACTGATGGTCCTGTACCTGACCGACCGCACCCAGCCTGAAGAAATTCGCGAGGCCAAGGCCAGCGGATTCATTCACGCCGCCAAGCTGTACCCGGCCGGCGCGACCACCAACTCGGATTCTGGCGTCACCAGCATCGACAAGATCTTCCCTGCACTCGAGGCCATGGCCGAAGTCGGGATGCCGTTGTTGGTCCACGGTGAAGTCACCCGGGGCGATGTCGACGTGTTCGACCGAGAAAAAATCTTCATCGACGAGCACTTGCGTCGTGTGGTCGAGCGCTTCCCGACCCTCAAAGTGGTCTTCGAACACATCACCACCGCAGACGCCGTGCAGTTCGTCAACTCGGCTTCGGCCAACGTGGGCGCGACCATCACCGCGCATCACCTGCTGTACAACCGCAACCACATGCTGGTGGGCGGGATTCGGCCGCACTTCTATTGCCTGCCGATCCTCAAGCGCAATACCCACCAGGAAGCCCTGCTCGACGCGGCCACCAGCGGCAGCGATAAGTTCTTCCTCGGCACCGACTCGGCCCCCCACGCCCAGCATGCCAAGGAAGCGGCCTGCGGCTGCGCCGGTTGCTACACCGCCTATGCGGCCATCGAGATGTACGCCGAAGCTTTCGAACAGCGCAATGCGCTGGACAAGCTCGAGGCCTTCGCCAGCCTCAACGGCCCGCGCTTCTACGGTCTGCCGGCCAACACCGATCGCATCACCCTGGTCCGCGAAGAGTGGACCGCCCCGACCAGCCTGCCATTTGGCGAGCTGACCGTTATCCCGCTGCGCGCCGGTGAAAAACTGCGCTGGCGCCTGCTGGAGGAACACGCGTGAGTGAAGACCATTTCGACGACGAACTGGAAGGCAATGGCGGCGGAGGCGGCCCTCGTCATCCAATGGCGGCAAGGTTTCGTGGTTACCTGCCGGTTGTCGTCGACGTAGAGACCGGTGGCTTCAACTCGGCCACCGACGCCCTGCTGGAGATCGCCGCGACCACCATCGCCATGGATGAAAAGGGTTTTGTTTACCCGGATCACACCTACTTTTTCCGTGTCGAGCCGTTCGAGGGCGCGAACATCGAAGCGGCAGCCCTGGAATTCACCGGGATCAAGCTCGATCACCCGCTGCGCATGGCGGTGAGTGAAGAGTCTGCCCTGAACGATATCTTCCGCGGCGTGCGCAAGGCCCTCAAGGCCAACGGTTGCAAACGGGCGATCCTGGTCGGGCATAACAGCAGTTTCGACCTGGGCTTCCTGAATGCGGCGGTTGCGCGGCTGGACATGAAGCGCAATCCGTTCCATCCGTTCTCCAGCTTCGATACCGCAACGCTGGCCGGTCTCGCTTACGGCCAGACCGTGTTGGCCAAGGCGTGCCAGGCAGCGGACATCGACTTCGACGGTCGCGAGGCTCACTCGGCTCGCTACGACACCGAGAAGACGGCAGAGCTGTTCTGCGGCATCGTCAATCGCTGGAAACAGATGGGTGGTTGGGAAGACTTCGGCGACTGAGTGCACTCACGAATCAATGTGGGAGCGAGCTTGCTCGCGATGGTCGTGAACGATAACGCGGGGAGCCTGGTTCCCCGCAGTGTTCATGATTCCATCGTCGGAACGCCGCCCGGAGCAAGCTCGCTCCTACAAGGACTTCAGCACATAAAAAAACCGGCCTCGAAGGCCGGTTTTTTTATACCTGGAACGCCTTACAGAGCGGCAGCGTGCTCGGTCAGGTAAGCAGCAACGCCTTCTGGCGAAGCGTTCATGCCTTTGTCGCCTTTTTTCCAGTTGGCAGGGCAGACTTCGCCGTGCTCTTCGTGGAATTGCAGAGCGTCGACCAGACGGATCAGCTCTTCCATGTTACGGCCCAGCGGCAGGTCGTTGACGATCTGCGAGCGGACAACGCCTTTGTCGTCGATCAGGAACGCGCCACGGAAAGCCACGCCATCAGCGGACTGAACGTCGTAGGCCTTCATGATGTCCTGCTTGATGTCGGCAGCCATGGTGTAGCGAACCTGGCCGATACCGCCATTGTTCACTGGAGTGTTGCGCCATGCGTTGTGGGTGAAGTGCGAGTCGATCGAAACAGCGATCACTTCAACGTTGCGTGCCTTGAAGTCAGACATGCGGTTGTCCAGAGCGATCAGCTCGGACGGGCAAACGAAGGTGAAGTCCAGTGGATAGAAGAACACCAGGCCGTATTTGCCTTTGATCGCCGAGGACAGGGTGAAGCTGTCAACGATCTCGCCATTGCCGAGTACGGCCGGTACGGTGAAGTCAGGGGCTTGTTTGCCTACGAGTACGCTCATTGGATATCTCCTGGTGTAATAGCGTGAGAAACAGGGTTCGCATCAGCCTGCCACCCTGAGGCGACAGCCCTGTGACACGATCCCCGGTCGCAAAAGACCGGCCATCATACACCGCGTGTTTGAGCTGGCTTAGCTGTTTTTTCCCCGTACGATGAAATCCCCGCCGGTTTTGGATCACCGATTTGCCAGGCAGACCGTTCGTCAGCCATACCCGTTTATGACGAAAAGTGCTCTGAAACCACTTTGACAATCATTCTCGTTAACATTAAGATCCATCGCAATTGAGTCACAATCAGCGACGGTCCTTCCCTATGTATGTTTGCCTCTGCACTGGCGTCACCGACGGTCAAATCCGCGATGCGATCTATGAAGGATGCTGCAGCTACAAGGAAGTCCGTGTGGCCACCGGCGTTGCGAGCCAGTGCGGCAAATGTGCCTGCCTCGCCAAGGAAGTGGTCCGCGAGACCCTGACCAAACTGCAAACGGCCCAGGCTGCAATTCCTTATCCAGCAGAATTTACCGCGGCTTAAACATCGAATTTCAAAGAACCGGACATATGTCCGGTTTTTTTATGCCTCAAAATCAACTAGTTATGCTCTAGACGCGGAACACAAACATTCTTATTCCGATTAATTTTCATTTAAGTTTCAATAACTTAGGTTTGACACTATTAAATACGAGGCTCAAACTCTGCTCTATTGACAGCTAATACAGGGCAGGACCCCATCATGAAAGGCGACGTTACAGTCATCCAGCATCTCAACAAGATCCTCGCCAATGAGCTGGTCGCGATCAATCAATACTTCCTGCATGCGCGCATGTATGAAGATTGGGGCCTGAACAAGCTCGGCAAGCACGAGTACCACGAATCCATCGACGAGATGAAGCACGCGGACAAGCTGATCAAGCGCATCCTGTTCCTTGAAGGCCTGCCGAATGTCCAGGACCTGGGCAAGCTGCACATCGGCGAGCACACCAAGGAAATGCTTGAGTGTGACCTGCGTATCGAGAAAACCGGCCATGCCGATCTCAAAGTGGCTATCGCGCATTGCGAAAAAGTTGGCGACTTCGGTAGCCGTGAACTGCTTGAAGACATCCTCGAGTCCGAAGAAGAACATATCGACTGGCTGGAAACCCAACTGGGCCTGATCGATAAAGTGGGCCTTGAGAACTATCTGCAATCGCAGGTGGGCGAAGACGAGTAAGTTCTACGCCATTAATCTCGATGCAATAAAAAGCCCCGCCCTCTTTCGAGTGGCGGGGCTTTTTATTGCCTGCTCTTGTAGGAGCGAGCTTGCTCGCGATGGACGTTAACGATAACGCGTGTTTCCTGATTAAACGCGTCAACCTCAAGTCCATCGCGAGCGAGCTCGCTCCTACAGAGAAACGTGATCAGGCTTCAGTCTTGGCAGCAGCCTTGGCGGCGGCGTCCTTGATCAGGCTCTGCAGCGAACCGTCAGCAGCCATTTCAGTCATGATGTCGCTACCGCCGACCAGTTCACCGGCAACCCACAGCTGTGGGAAGGTTGGCCAGTTGGCGTATTTTGGCAGGTTGGCGCGGATTTCCGGGTTCTGCAGGATGTCCACGTACGCAAACTTTTCGCCACACGCCATCACGGCCTGCGCGGCTTTCGCGGAGAAGCCGCACTGCGGGGCATTCGGCGAGCCTTTCATGTAAAGCAGAATGGTGTTGTTGGCAATCTGCTCTTTAATCGTTTCGATGATATCCATGGAGCACCTCGGCTGAACTTTCCGACTCATGGGTCGGCACGGTGGCGCATTGTAACGGAAAGCCGAGCGCCCTGCTCGGTCTCTCCGTCTGACTGATTCACGCCGCCACCACGATCACCGGCACACCATTGAGCGCGGCATTTCCCGACAGTTCGTCAATCTGGCGTTCGTCGGTCAGGTCGTTGGCGCTGGAGCCCGGCTGGCTGCTGGCAATCGACATTTGCACGCCCGGCCGCGCATGCCCCCAGCCGTGAGGCAGGCTGACCACGCCTTTCATCATGTCCAGACTGCCAAGCACTTCGACTTCGATCACACCCACCCGCGAACTGACCCGAACGCGCTGTCCGTCGCTGAGCCCGCGACTGGCCAGATCGTCCGGATGCATCAGCAACTGGTGACGTGGCTTGCCCTTTACCAACCGATGATAGTTATGCATCCATGAATTGTTGCTGCGTACATGCCGGCGGCCAATCATCAACAACTCGTCGGCGGCCGGCGCCTTCAAGACTGCAAAGCGCGCCAGGTCAGCGAGAATCGCCGCAGGCGCGGCCTGGATGCGTTGATTGGCAGTCTTCAGGCGTGGCGTCAGGTTAGGCTTGAGCGCGCCCAGATCGACGCCATGGGGATGATCGAACAAAGTCGCCAGCGACAGCTTGTGCTCTGAATTGTCGCCGTACATTCCCATGCGCAAGCCGCGATCGATCATTTGCGCAGGGGCGATGGTGGGCTTCAGTTCTTTGCCGGTCCTGACGGCAAATGCCTTGGCCAGGCCGACGAAAATCTCCCAGTCGTGCAATGCACCTTGGGGTTTGGCGAGGATGGCGCGGTTGAAACGGCTGACGTTGCGCACCGCGAACAGGTTGAACGTGGTGTCGTAATGGTCGTTTTCCAGCGCCGATGTGGACGGCAGGATCAGGTCGGCGTAACGCGTGGTTTCATTGATGTACAGGTCGATACTGACCATGAACTCCAGACCGTCCAGCGCCTGTTCGAGTTGTCGGCCATTGGGTGTGGACAACACCGGATTGCCCGCCACGGTGATCAGCGCGCGGACTTGCCCCTCCCCTTCAGTGAGCATCTCTTCGGCCAGCGCCGAGACAGGTAGTTCTCCGGCGTACTCCGGGCGCCCGGAAACCCGGCTCTGCCACAGATTGAAATGCCCGCCCGAGGTCGACGCCACCAGGTCCACTGCTGGCTCGGTGCACAAGGCACCACCCACGCGATCGAGATTGCCGGTGACCAGGTTGATCAACTGCACTACCCAATGGCACAGAGTACCGAAGGCCTGGGTCGAGACGCCCATGCGGCCATAGCAGACTGCACTCGGTGCCGCGGCGAAGTCCCGCGCCAACTGGCGGATCTGTTCGGCCGGTACGGCGCACAACGGACTCATGGCCTCGGCAGTGAACGGTGCGACGGCCTCCCGTACGTCCTCCAGGCCGTCCACCGGCAGATGGCTGTCGCGGGTCAGACCTTCAGCGAACAAGGTATTGAGCAGGCCGAACAACAGCGCTGCATCACCGCCCGGGCGTACGAACAGATGCTGGTCGGCAATCGCCGCCGTTTCACTACGGCGCGGATCGACCACCACCACCTTGCCACCCCGGGCCTGTATCGCCTTCAAGCGTTTCTCCACATCCGGCACGGTCATGATGCTGCCGTTCGAAGCCAGTGGATTGCCGCCAAGGATCAGCATGAAATCGGTGTGGTCGATGTCCGGGATCGGCAGCAGCAGACCGTGGCCGTACATCAAATGACTGGTCAGGTGATGGGGCAATTGATCGACCGACGTCGCGGAAAACCGGTTGCGGGTTTTCAACAGGCCGAGGAAGTAATTGCTGTGGGTCATCAACCCGTAATTGTGCACGCTCGGGTTGCCCTGATAGACCGCCACCGCGTTTTGCCCGTGATGCGCCTGAATGGCGGCGAGGCGTTCGGCGACCAGATTGAATGCCGCTTCCCACTCGATGGGCTGCCATTCATTGCCCACCCGCTGCATCGGCTGATGCAGGCGATCCGGATCGTTCTGAATGTCTTGCAACGCCACGGCCTTGGGGCAGATGTGCCCACGACTGAACGTATCCTGGGGGTCGCCCTTGATCGAAGTGATCTGGACGTTACCGCCTTCGCCCCTGGTGGTTTCGATGGCCAGGCCACAGATGGCTTCGCACAAATGGCAAGCACGGTGATGGAGAGTCTTGGTCATGGCCAGTCTCTGTCTTGTTATGGGCGGGCAACGTAGGCCGCGGAAACAAAACTATGGCGCCAGAGCCGCCGACACGCCAGCGACGTTCGTCTTGTGAATCGAGGGTTATCAGGCCAGCCGATGGCCGTCCGAGTTCAGTTCGAAGGCAGCCTGGGCGGCGCCTGCAACTGAATTTCCTGAAGGGTTTCAATCGGTCCGTGGGGTCCATGCGCGCCGGCCTGCTCGCCGATCGGGCGCCAGTGCTCATCAAGCCCGGCGCTGATGAATGACAAGTCAAAAACCGACTGTCAGCGCACCATTGCCGCCTCGCCTGATTGCCAAGCCCCGAGGGGCCGGTGTACAAATGAACCGCTGCTATCAGGAAACAGGCTTCAAAAGCGCTACCTCGGTAAACCCGTAGCACCTCTGAAACTCCCTAAAAACTGTAGCCCTATTGGTAAGACGCGACATTTAATTATAAGATCGCGCCTTCCCCTATTTCGTCGCCCCGTGCGGCTTACGCCGCAGGTCTCGCCCGTTGTTCCGTTAAACAAGGCTTTGAGCATCTGCGGTTTGTAGCAAAAGGTAGTCAATGATGAGCGCAAGGCACTTTCTCTCCCTGATGGATTGCACGCCCGAAGAGCTGGTCAGCGTGATCCGTCGAGGCGTTGAGCTCAAGGACCTGCGTAACCGCGGCGTACTGTTCGAGCCTCTGAAAAACCGCGTCCTGGGAATGATTTTCGAGAAATCCTCGACCCGTACCCGGATCTCCTTCGAGGCCGGCATGATCCAGCTCGGCGGGCAGGCGATCTTCCTGTCGCCACGTGACACCCAACTGGGTCGTGGCGAGCCCATCGGCGACTGCGCCATCGTCATGTCGAGCATGCTCGATGCAGTGATGATCCGTACCTTTGCCCACAGCAACCTGACCGAATTCGCCGCCAACTCCCGCGTACCGGTGATCAACGGCCTGTCCGATGACCTGCACCCGTGCCAGTTGCTGGCCGACATGCAGACCTTCCTCGAACACCGCGGCTCCATCCAGGGCAAGACCGTGGCCTGGATTGGCGACGGCAACAACATGTGCAACAGCTATATAGAAGCGGCGATCCAGTTCGACTTCCAGTTGCGCGTTGCCTGCCCGGAAGGCTATGAACCCAACCCGGTGTTCCTGGCCAAGGCCGGCGATCGGGTCACCATCGTTCGCGATCCGAAGGAAGCCGTGCGTGGCGCACACCTGGTGAGCACCGACGTCTGGACCTCCATGGGCCAGGAAGAGGAAACCGCCAAGCGTCTGCAACTGTTCGCGCCGTATCAGGTCAACCGCGCCCTGCTCGACCTGGCCGCTGAAGACGTGCTGTTCATGCACTGCTTGCCAGCGCACCGCGGCGAGGAAATCAGCATCGACCTGCTCGATGACAAGCGCTCGGTGGCCTGGGATCAAGCCGAAAACCGTCTGCACGCGCAAAAAGCCCTGCTCGAGTTCCTCGTCGAACCGGCGTATCACCACGCATGAGCCAGCCATTACTGCTTAACCTGCGCAACCTCGCCTGCGGCTATCAAGACCAGCGCGTGGTGCAGAACCTCAACCTGCACCTGAACGCAGGCGACATCGGTTGCCTGCTGGGCTCGTCGGGCTGCGGCAAGACCACCACCCTGCGGGCGATTGCCGGTTTCGAACCGGTGCACGAAGGCGAAATCCAGCTGGCTGGCGAGACCATCTCCAGCGCCGGTTTCACCCTTGCGCCGGAGAAACGTCGCATCGGCATGGTGTTCCAGGACTACGCGCTGTTTCCGCATTTGAGCGTGGCCGACAACATCGCCTTCGGCATTCGCAAGCATCCGCAAAAGGATCGCGTGACCGAAGAGCTGCTGGAACTGGTCAACCTGAAGAATCTCGGCAAGCGTTTCCCCCACGAGCTTTCAGGAGGTCAGCAGCAACGTGTCGCACTGGCCCGTGCCCTGGCGCCGGAACCGCAACTGCTGTTGCTCGACGAACCCTTCTCCAACCTTGATGGCGAATTGCGCCGCAAGCTCAGCCATGAAGTACGCGACATCCTCAAGGCCCGTGGCACCAGCGCGATTCTGGTGACTCACGACCAGGAAGAAGCCTTCGCGGTCAGCGACCACGTTGGTGTGTTCAAGGAAGGTCGCCTGGAACAGTGGGATACGCCCTACAACCTGTATCACGAACCCCTGACACCTTTTGTCGCGAGCTTCATCGGCCAGGGCTATTTCATTCGCGGTCAGTTGAGCAGCCCCGAATCGGTGCAAACCGAACTGGGTGAGTTGCGCGGCAATCGGGCCTACACCTGGCCGGTAGGTGGCGCCGTGGACGTGTTGCTGCGCCCGGACGATATCGTCTATGCCCCGGACAGCGCACTGAAGGCGCGAATTGCCGGCAAGACGTTCCTGGGTGCATCGACCCTGTATCGCTTGCAACTGCCGACAGGCGCACAGCTGGAGTCGATTTTCCCGAGCCATGTCGATCGTCAGGTTGGGGCGGATGTGGGTATTCGTGTCGCGGCTGAACACCTGGTGCTGTTCCAGGCGTCCGGCAGCACCGCGGCGCAGATTCCAGCTGTTGAATCAGGTGTCCGGCGCTACAGCACGGCCAACTGATACACCCCCCTCTGTAGGAGCGAGCTTGCTCGCGAAAAACGTCTGGATAACGCGTTCATTCCGGTTGCACGCGTTATCGTTGACGTCCATCGCGAGCAAGCTCGCTCCTACAGTGGGTTTGCGTTATCCCAGCATCAGCGTGCCACTGGCAACCAGGGTCGCATTGCCGCCGATCCTCACCCGATCGCCTTCCAGTTGGCAGAACAATTCCCCACCCCGCGCCGAACGCTGAAAAGCCGTCAGGCTCGACTTGGCCAAACGCTTTGACCAGTACGGAATCAGAAGGCAATGGGTCGATCCGGTCACCGGGTCTTCATTGATGCCGATTGCCGGGGCGAAGTAGCGGGAAACGAAATCGTGCTGCTCGCCTCGCGCCGTCACAATGGCACCCAGCCATGGCAGTTTCGCCAGGGCCACCATGTCCGGCTTGCAGTCGAGCACGGCTTGCTCCGACTCCAGCACCACGAACAGCTCATTGGAAGCCAGTACCTCAACAGCCTTCACGCCCAGTGCACGCTCGATGTCCGAGATCACGTTCACCGGCGATGCAGTGATCGCCGGGAAATCCAGCCACAGCCGCCCACCTTCACGGGTCACGCTCAACGGGCCGGATTTGCAGGTGAAGTCCAGTCGCTCGACGGGTTCCTTATAAATCTCGAACAGCACATAGGCGCTAGCCAGCGTCGCGTGACCGCACAATGGCACCTCGGTGGTCGGCGTAAACCAGCGGATGTGCCAGCCCTGCCCTTCACGCACGACAAACGCCGTTTCGGCGAGGTTGTGTTCGGCGGCAATCTTTTGCATCAACTCATCGTCGAGCCATGTGTCGAGCCGATAGACCATCGCCGGATTGCCGCTAAATGGCTGATTGCTGAACGCGTCGACCTGATGAAACTCCAGTTGCATAACCTTCTCCCTTTGTCAGACCACCAAGCATGCCGCGCTGGCTCAGCCGGCACCAGTGACAGAGCAGGCTGATTTTCACCATACAGCGCTGCGCGGACTCCGATGATGTTCACGCACGGCCGATATCGGCAAATCTGGCCTGGGTGTGCTCGGCCAGCACCGCCGGTGCCAGTTCGACTTCCAGTCCACGCCGCCCCGCACTGACAAAAATGCTGGCGAAGGGCTGGGCCGAATTATCAATGAAGGTACGCAAGCGCTTTTTCTGCCCCAGCGGACTGATCCCGCCCAACAGATAGCCGGTAGAGCGCTGCGCTGCCGCCGGGTCGGCCATTTCGACCTTCTTCACGCCCGCGGCGTGGGCCAACCCTTTCAAGTCCAGGCTGCCGACAACCGGCACCACGGCCACCAGCAACTCGCCCTTTTCGCTGGCCGCCAGCAAGGTCTTGAACACCTGCGCCGGATCGAGCCCGAGTTTTTCCGCCGCTTCCAACCCGTAGGAGGCCGCCTTGGGGTCATGTTCGTAACTGTGTACGCGATGTTCGGCCCGAACCTTTTTCAACAAATCCAATGCGGGGGTCATGGCAGCTCCAGACTGGGCGGCAGAAGAAAAATACTGCGCCCGATTCTAGGACATTGATCATTAAAAGGCTCTACGGCGGCGCATTTATGACGCCATTGCCTGGCCACCCCATTCCTCAACAACCCGGTCATTCATACAGCGAATAGTTTCTTTGTGACCGACGGTTCACTTTCGACCTTTGACAGCAGCGTTTCTTGTCTATATTTTTTCGTTTATGAAACTGTACGAAACGTCCTACCGCTGCACCCAGCAGTAAACCGCGACCAGGATGGGGATCCTGCCTCGGCGAAAACCGCGCTCCGACCATGATGGAAAAAGCGCCAGACAACAAAAAAAATGAGGTTTCAATGACAACTGCTTTACAACAACCGTCGCTCTCGAGCCAATGCATGGCCGAGTTTCTGGGTACGGCGCTGCTGATCTTTTTTGGTACAGGTTGCGTTGCCGCGCTCAAGGTCGCGGGTGCCAGTTTTGGCTTGTGGGAAATCAGCATTATCTGGGGCGTCGGCGTCAGCATGGCGATCTACCTTACCGCTGGGGTTTCCGGGGCTCATCTGAACCCTGCCGTCAGTATTGCCCTGAGCATTTTCGCGGACTTCGAAAAACGTAAATTGCCTTTCTACATACTCGCCCAAGTGGCGGGTGCCTTCTGTGGAGCGCTGTTGGTTTACACGCTCTACAGCAATCTATTCTTCGAATTCGAACAAACGCACCATATGGTTCGCGGCACTCAAGCCAGCCTCGAATTGGCCTCCGTGTTCTCCACCTTCCCGAACCCGGTGCTGACCACCGCCCAGGCATTTCTGGTCGAGGTGATCATCACGGCCATCCTGATGGGCGTGATCATGTCCCTGACCGATGACAACAATGGCCTGCCCAAAGGCCCGCTGGCACCGCTGCTGATCGGCCTGTTGATTGCGGTGATCGGTAGCTCGATGGGACCGCTGACCGGTTTTGCCATGAACCCTGCGCGGGACTTCGGCCCTAAACTGATGACTTTCTTCGCTGGCTGGGGTGAAATTTCCTTCACTGGCGGACGCGATATCCCGTATTTCCTGATTCCTGTTTTTGCACCGATTGTCGGTGCCTGCCTCGGTGCTGCCGCCTATCGCGGGCTGATTGCCCGCCATCTGCCCAGCGCCGTACCTGCTACAAAGGATGCAACAGCTGTCATTGACGGCAAACCCAGAACTTCTTGATACCGTGGCGCGTGCCCCTGCCCCTTGATCGCGCGCCAAACCTCACTCCCTTATTTCGTCCAAGGCAATCGACATGACCGACACACAGAATAAGAACTACATCATTGCCCTCGATCAGGGTACGACCAGCTCCCGCGCGATCATTTTCGACCGCGACGCGAACGTGGTCTGCACCGCCCAACGGGAGTTCGCACAGCATTACCCGCAAGCCGGCTGGGTCGAACACGATCCGATGGAAATCTTCGCGACCCAAAGCGCCGTGATGGTCGAGGCCCTGGCACAAGCCGGCCTGCACCACGACCAGGTGGCGGCCATCGGCATCACCAACCAGCGCGAAACCACCGTGGTCTGGGACAAGAACACCGGCCGCCCGATCTACAACGCCATCGTCTGGCAGTGCCGACGCAGCACCGAGATCTGCCAGCAGCTCAAGCGCGATGGCCACGAGCAATACATCAGCGACACCACCGGCCTGGTCACCGACCCGTACTTCTCCGGCACCAAGCTCAAGTGGATCCTCGACAACGTCGAAGGCAGCCGCGAACGCGCGCGCAACGGTGAGCTGTTGTTCGGCACCGTCGACAGCTGGCTGATCTGGAAATTCACCGGTGGCAAGGTGCATGTCACCGACTACACCAACGCGTCGCGCACCATGCTCTTCAACATCCACACCCTGGAGTGGGACGCGAAGATGCTGGAGGTCCTCGACATCCCGCGTGAGATGCTCCCGCAGGTGAAGTCTTCTTCGGAAATCTACGGTCACACCAAAAGCGGTATCGCCATCGGCGGCATCGCTGGCGACCAGCAAGCCGCCCTGTTCGGCCAGATGTGCGTCGAGCCAGGCCAGGCGAAAAACACCTACGGCACTGGCTGCTTCCTGCTGATGAACACCGGCGACAAAGCCGTCAAGTCCCAACACGGCATGCTCACCACCATCGCCTGCGGCCCACGTGGCGAAGTGGCCTACGCGCTGGAAGGCGCGGTGTTCAACGGCGGCTCCACCGTGCAATGGCTGCGTGACGAACTGAAGATCATCAACGACGCCCACGACACCGAATACTTCGCCAACAAGGTCAAGGACAGCAACGGTGTGTACCTGGTGCCGGCCTTCACCGGTCTTGGTGCTCCCTACTGGGACCCGTACGCCCGTGGCGCCTTGTTCGGCCTGACCCGCGGCGTGCGCGTAGATCACATCATTCGCGCAGCGCTGGAATCGATTGCCTACCAGACTCGCGACGTGCTCGACGCCATGCAACAGGACTCCGGCGAACGCCTCAAGGCCCTGCGCGTGGACGGTGGCGCGGTGGCGAACAATTTCCTGATGCAGTTCCAGGCCGACATCCTCGGCACGCAGGTCGAGCGTCCGCAAATGCGCGAAACCACGGCACTGGGTGCGGCTTACCTGGCAGGCCTGGCCTGCGGCTTCTGGGGCAGCCTGGAGGAGTTGCGCGGCAAGGCAGTGATCGAGCGCAAGTTCGAGCCGACGCTGGATGAAACGGCGAAGGAAAAACTTTACGCGGGATGGAAAAAAGCGGTCAGCCGTACCCGCGATTGGGCGGCTGAAGACGAGACTGAATAAGCCAAGACGCAGGCTCGTATCTGTATGTAACTGGTCGGGAGCAGATTCCTGCGGCATCATGGGCAAATTTTGCACGGCAGCCCAAAGGACGCCCCATGAATCTGCCTCCCCGTCAGCAGCAAATCCTCGAACTGGTCCGCGAACGCGGCTATGTCAGCATCGAGGAAATGGCCACGCTGTTCGTAGTTACCCCGCAGACCATTCGCCGCGACATCAATCAGCTCGCGGAAGCCAATTTGTTGCGTCGCTACCACGGCGGCGCGGCTTACGACTCCAGCGTTGAAAACACCGCCTACGCCATGCGCGCCGATCAGATGCGCGATGAGAAACAGCGTATCGGCGAAGCCATTGCCGCGCAGATTCCCGACCATGCCTCGCTGTTCATCAACATCGGCACGACCACCGAATCCATTGCCCGGGCACTGCTCAACCACAGTCACCTGAAGATCATCACCAACAACCTGCACGTCGCCTCCATGCTCAGCGCCAAGGACGACTTCGATGTCCTGCTCACTGGCGGCAACGTGCGGCGCGATGGTGGCGTGGTGGGTCAGGCCAGTGTCGACTTCATCAATCAGTTCAAGGTCGATTTCGCCCTGGTCGGCATCAGCGGCATCGATGAAGACGGCAGCCTGCTGGACTTCGACTATCAGGAAGTGCGGGTATCCCAGGCGATCATCGCCAATGCCCGGCAAGTGATCCTCGCGGCCGACTCCAGCAAGTTCGGGCGCAACGCCATGATTCGCCTGGGGCCGATCAGCCTGGTCGATTGTCTGGTCACTGACCAACAGCCTTCGCCAGCGCTGGCGCAGCTGTTAAACCAGCATAAGGTTCGCCTGGAAGTGGTTTAACCCCCCTGGATTTCATCGTCTGTACTGACGCTTTCGCGAGCAGGCTCGCTCCCACAGGCTCTGCGCCTCCCTTGTGGGAGCGAGCCTGCTCGCGAAAGCGATCTACGCTGCACCACTCTCTTGCGCCATGCCACGCCTCTAAATGTTCGTAAATTTTCCTTTAACGGCCCTTCGATGAGTATTTTCAATCGAAGCTGACTGGCTGCGGGCGTCTTTATGGGCTAGTATTTTCGCAAATGAACATTAATGTTCGAATTCAAATACAGAACATCAAAGAATTCCGAGGCCGAGCCGATGCCCACTTCCACCTTGCCTACGCCCCCTCTCGCCGAGGTCTACGATATCGCCGTCATCGGTGGCGGGATCAATGGCGTGGGGATCGCAGCGGACGCCGCCGGACGCGGTCTCTCGGTGTTCCTTTGTGAAAAGGATGACCTGGCCAGCCATACCTCGTCGGCCAGCAGCAAGCTGATTCACGGTGGCCTGCGCTACCTCGAACATTACGAATTCCGCCTGGTGCGTGAGGCCCTGGCTGAGCGCGAAGTGTTGTTGGCCAAGGCGCCGCACATCGTCAAGCAAATGCGCTTCGTGTTGCCGCACCGCCCGCACCTGCGCCCGGCGTGGATGATTCGCGCCGGTCTGTTCCTCTATGACAACCTGGGCAAGCGCGAGCAACTGCAAGGTTCGAAAAGCCTGAAGTTCGGCCCCGACAGCGCGCTCAAAAGCGAAATCACCAAGGGCTTCGAATACTCCGACTGCTGGGTCGACGACGCCCGCCTGGTGGTGTTGAACGCCATGGCCGCCCGGGAAAAAGGCGCCCACGTTCACACCCAGACCCGCTGCGTCAGCGCACGTCGCACCAAGGGCCTGTGGCACCTGCACCTGGAGCGCGCCGATGGCAGCCTGTTTTCGATCCGCGCCAAGGCATTGGTCAATGCGGCCGGGCCCTGGGTCGCCAGGTTCATTCGCGATGACCTGAAGATGGAATCGCCTTACGGCATCCGCCTGATCCAGGGCAGCCACCTGATCGTGCCGAAACTGTACGAAGGCGAACACGCGCACATCCTGCAAAACGAAGATCAGCGCATCGTGTTCACCATTCCGTACCTGAATCACTTCACCCTGATCGGCACCACCGACCGCGAGTACACCGGCGATCCGGCGAAGGTTGCAATTACCGACGGCGAAACCGATTACCTGTTGAACGTGGTCAACGCCCATTTCAAAAAGCAAATCAGCCGCGAGGACATCCTGCACAGCTATTCCGGTGTGCGCCCGCTGTGCAACGACGAATCCGACAACCCGTCGGCCGTGACCCGCGATTACACCCTGGCGCTGTCCGGCACTGGCGAAGAGGCTCCGTTGCTGTCGGTGTTCGGCGGCAAGCTCACCACCTATCGCAAACTGGCCGAGTCGGCGCTGGCGCAACTGGCACCCTACTTCAAGCACATCCAGCCAAGCTGGACCGCAAGCGCCACGCTGCCGGGCGGTGAAGACATGACCACCCCGCAGGCCTTGAGCTCACGTATCCGCGACAAATTCGACTGGGTACCAAGCGATATTGCTCGCCGCTGGGCCACCTCCTACGGCAGCCGTACCTGGCGCATGCTCGAAGGCGTACAGGACCTCAGCGATATGGGCGAGCACATCGGCGGCGGTCTCTACACCCGTGAGGTCGATTACCTGTGCAGTGAAGAATGGGCCACTACCGCACACGACATCCTCTGGCGGCGCAGCAAGCTCGGCTTGTTCACCACAGCCGCGGAGCAGGAAAAACTCAAGGATTACCTGAACAAGATCGAGCAAAACCGCAACAAGATCGAAGCGGCCTGACCACGATCCGGATAAACGAAAGCCCCTGAATCTCACGATTCAGGGGCTTTTTCGTATCGATGGATTTCAGTCGCGCAAATCCGATTCATGAATGGGCTGTTCACGGTGAGTCGCCCGCTGATATTGCGCCGGCCACACGGCCTTGTGCCCGCCCAGGTCGTCGTCCGCGTGCAGCGCCCAGTACGGATCGCGCAACAACTCACGGGCCAGGAAGATGATGTCCGCCTGACAGGTGCGCAGGATGTGCTCGGCCTGGGCCGGCTCTGTGATCATGCCAACGGTGCCGGTGGCCATGCCCGACTCCTTGCGCACCCGCTCGGCGAAGCGGGTCTGGTAACCGGGGCCTGTGGGAATTTCGGCATTGACTGCCGTCCCGCCCGACGAGACGTCGATCAGGTCGACCCCCAAGGCTTTGAGGCGGCGGGCCAGCTCCACGGTTTCATCGGGGTTCCAGCCGTCTTCCACCCAGTCGGTGGCCGAGACCCGGACAAACACCGGCAACTCTTCAGGCCACACCGCACGCACCGCTTCGGTGACCTGCAGCACCAGCCGAATACGATTTTCGAACGAACCGCCATATTGATCGCGACGCTGATTGCTCAACGGCGACAGGAATTGATGCAACAGGTAACCATGGGCCGCGTGCACTTCGACCACTTTGAAACCGGCCGTCAGTGAGCGCTTTGCCGCATCGACAAAGGCCTGGATCACCTTGGCGATCTCGTCGTCATCCAGTTGTTTGGGTTGGGTGTGCTGCGGGTCGAACGCAATCGGCGAAGGTCCGACCGGTACCCAGCCGCCCTCGTCGGGTTTGACGCTGCCATGCTTGCCGAGCCACGGCCGGTGGGTGCTGGCCTTGCGCCCGGCATGGGCCAGCTGAATGCCGGCAACGGCGCCCTGGGCGTTGATGAAGCGGGTGATGCGTTGCAGGGGTTCGATCTGTTCATCATTCCACAGACCGAGATCCTCGGCCGTGATACGCCCGTCGGCGGTGACCGCCGTGGCTTCGGTAAACACCAGCCCGGCCCCGCCGATAGCACGGCTGCCGAGGTGGACCAGATGCCAGTCATTGGCCAGGCCATCGGCACTGGAATACTGGCACATCGGCGATACCGCGATGCGGTTGGGCAAAGTCAATTGGCGAAGGGTAAAGGGTTCAAGCAGCAGACTCATGGGGCACCTCTCGAATCAGTGGGCAGGCTCCAGGTTCTGTTTGAATAGTCGACGAGTGACAGGAAAAAGGTACAACACCCGCCCCCGCGGGCAAAAAATTCGACAAGACGTCACAAGGCCAAAATCAAGCAGTGCTTAGAGCCTAGTCGACATCGGGGAATGTCGCCCCCCTGTAGGAGCGAGCTCGCTCGCGATGGACGACAGGACACCGCGGGGTATCAGGCCCCCAGCGCCATCGTTCACGACCATCGCGAGCAAGCTCGCTCCTACAGGTGTCGGGTCAACGCGGTTCGATGTGGGCAATCATCAATTGAACCGTCTCGTTCCCGCGAAACTCGTTGAGGTCGAGTTTGTAGGCCAGCTCCACCCATTTGATGGTCGGATTCGGCCAGATATCGCGATCGATCCCGAAGGCAATGCCGTCGAGTTTCACCGAACCACATTCACTTTTGAGCACGACTTTAAGATGCCGCTCGCCAACGACGCGCTGCTCGACCAACTGGAACACCCCATGAAACAACGGTTCCGGGAAGTGCTGTCCCCAAGGACCGGCATGCCGCAAGGCACGAGCCAGCTCCAGGTGGAACTCTTCCACCGCCAGGGTGCCGTCCGACAACAGGCGACCAGTCAGATCTTCTTCGCGCAGCTGCCGGCGCACTTCAGCGTCAAAGGCTTCGGCGAACAAGGGGAAATTTGCTTCCGGCAGCGTCAGGCCGGCCGCCATCGCGTGGCCACCGTATTTGGTGATCAGATTCGGATGCTGCGCCGCCACCACACTCAAGGCGTCGCGGATGTGAAAGCCCTGGACCGAACGCCCCGAGCCCTTGAGCAGGCCATCTCCGGCATCGGCAAAGGCGATGGTCGGGCGGAAATAGCGCTCTTTCATCCGTGACGCGAGGATACCGATGACACCCTGGTGCCACTCGGGATCGAACAGGCACAAGCCGAACGGCATCGACTCCACCGGCAAATCCTTGAGCTGCGCCAGCGCTTCGCGCTGCATCCCTTGCTCGATGGATTTGCGATCCTGGTTCATGCCGTCCAGTTGCGCCGCCATCTCACGGGCCAGACCTGCGTCCTCGGTCAGCAGGCATTCGATGCCCAGGCTCATGTCGTCCAGGCGCCCTGCTGCGTTCAGGCGCGGGCCGACAATGAAGCCCAGATCGGTGGAGGTGATACGCGCATGATCGCGCTTGGCCACTTCGAGGATCGCCTTGATTCCCGGCCGGGCACGTCCAGCGCGAATCCGCTCCAGGCCCTGATGCACCAGAATCCGGTTGTTGGCATCCAGCGGCACCACGTCGGCCACGCTGCCAAGAGCCACCAGATCGAGCAGTTCGCCGATATTCGGCTGCGGCCTGCTTGTGTACCAGCCCAGCTCGCGCAACCGCGCACGCAGGGCCATCAACACATAGAAAATCACCCCGACGCCGGCCAGCGCCTTGCTCGGAAACTCGCAACCGGGCTGGTTCGGATTGACGATGGCATCGGCCAACGGCAGCTCGTCACCGGGCAAGTGGTGGTCGGTGACGAGCACCTTGAGCCCGGCCTTTTTCGCCGCTGCCACGCCTTCGACGCTGGAGATGCCGTTGTCGACGGTGATCAGCAAATGCGGCTGACGCTCAAGCGCCACCGCGACGATTTCCGGTGTCAGGCCATAGCCGTAGTCGAATCGGTTGGGCACCAGGTAGTCGACATGTGCCGCCCCCAACAGACGCAAACCCAAGGTGCCTACGGTGCTCGCCGTCGCACCGTCGGCATCAAAGTCGCCGACGATCAGAATGCGCTGACGCTGTTCGAGCGCAGTCACCAGCAGATCCACGGCGGCATCGATGCCCTTGAGTTGCTGGAACGGAATCAACCGCGCCAGGCTCTTGTCCAGTTCCGCCTCGGACAGCACGCCCCGAGCCGCGTACAGGCGGGTCAACAGCGGCGGAATATCACCGAGGAATGGCAGGGTGTCGGGCAGCAGGCGAGGTTCGATGCGCATGGGGTGAAAGATGCTTCTCTTCAATACGTAGGATAAAACCGGGTGACGCGGGGCAGTTGCGAAAAATCAGCCGCGCTCACCGGCCAGCCACTGCAACTGGACTTCGTGCTGACCACGGTCGTCGGTGACGAAGATCGTCCCTTCGCTGATCATCACGTCCCACTTGATGACGCGGGGCATATCTTTGGCCAGGGTTTCCAGGACTTCCTGAGGCACGGCAGCGATGTTGACGTTCTTCAGGTTTTTCACCGCCGGCACCACTTTGCCCTCCCACACGCGCAGGCTGCCGTAGGCCAACAGGCTAGTACGTTCAGTGCGGCGCGAGCACCAGGTCAGGCGCTCGGCATCCGGCTGGCCGACTTCGATCCAGTGCAGGACGCGGTCATCCAGGCTTTTTTCCCACAAGGCCGGTTCATCCACTTCCGACAGACCACGGCCAAAAGACAACTGCTCGTTGTACCAGAGGGCGTAGGCCAGCAGGCGCACGGTCATGCGCTCTTCGGTTTCCGAAGGGTGACGGGCGATGGTCTGCTTCACGCTCTCATAGACGCTGCGGTCGAGGTCGGTGAGGTTCAGTTCAAACTTGTAGGTCGTGGACGGCTGGGCCATGTACGGGCTTCTTGATACGAGGAAAGGCGGCAAGTCTAACCGATGCGACGGGCAATCCACGAATTGAACACAATCAAGCTGGAGCGTCTGACAGTCGGCTATGTTAAAACGCTCTATCCGCTCAACCTTTGCCCCACAGGATCCAGCATGCCGTTCACCGCCAAACCGCTTTCCGGTCTGAAAGTCATCGAATTGGGCACCTTGATTGCCGGCCCGTTTGCCTCGCGTATTTGCGCGGAATTCGGCGCCGACGTAATCAAGATCGAATCCCCGGACGGCGGTGATCCATTGCGCAAATGGCGCAAGTTGTATGAAGGCACTTCGTTGTGGTGGTTCGTCCAGGCCCGCAACAAAAAGTCCCTGACCCTCAACCTCAAGCACCCCGACGGTCAGGCCATCCTGAAACAGCTGCTGGGTGAGGCAGACATACTGATCGAAAACTTTCGTCCCGGCGTCCTGGAAAAACTCGGCCTGGGCTGGGACGTCCTGCACGCATTGAACCCGAAGCTGGTCATGGTGCGGCTGTCGGGATTCGGCCAGACCGGACCGATGAAAGATCAGCCCGGCTTTGGCGCAGTCGGTGAGTCGATGGGGGGCCTGCGCTACATCACCGGCTTCGAAGACCGCCCACCGGTGCGCACCGGCATTTCCATCGGCGACTCGATTGCCGCGCTCTGGGGCGTGATCGGCGCGTTGATGGCCCTGCGTCATCGCGAAGTCAACGGCGGTATGGGGCAAGTGGTGGACGTGGCGCTGTACGAAGCCATCTTCGCGATGATGGAAAGCATGGTTCCGGAGTTCGACGTGTTCGGTTTCATCCGCGAACGCACGGGCAATATCATGCCCGGCATCACCCCGTCCTCGATCCACACCAGTGCCGATGGCAAGCACGTGCAGATCGGCGCCAATGGCGACGCGATTTTCAAACGCTTCATGCTGATCATTGGCCGGGAAGACTTGGCCAACGACCCCCAGCTTGCCAGCAACGATGGCCGCGATGCCCGACGCGACGAGATTTATGGCGTCATCGATCGCTGGGTCAACTCGTTGCCGCTGGACAGGGTGCTGGCGCAGCTCAATCAGGCCGAGGTGCCGGCCAGCCGGATCTTCAGCGCCGAAGACATGTTCAATGACCCCCAGTACCTGGCGCGGGAAATGTTCCTGCAAGCCAAGCTGCCGGACGGCAAAGACTTCAAGATGCCGGGCATTGTGCCGAAACTCTCAGAGACACCTGGGGAATGTGAATGGGTCGGGCCACAACTGGGTGAGCACAACGCACAGGTACTCCAGGAACTTGGCTATGACGCGACGCAGATTGCACAGTTGCGCAAAGACGGAGCCATCTAGGCTGAGGCACCTGCCCGCATGGCCCATTCGACACTGCCCGCCACGCGGCGGGCGGCTGCTGTGCATGCTGGCGATCTTGTTCCTGCTCCCTGGACCGATCCCGTCAGCCCTGGCGCAAACCGGGGAACCCCTGATCTGGCTCAAGCGCGACCTGCCGCCGCTGACGATTTTCGACGGGCCGAAAAAGGGTCTGGGCGTTATCGATCAATTGCTTCCACTGTTGATTGCCGGCATGCCGCAATACCAGCACAGCGTGATGAGGGTCAATCGCGCGCGTGGACTGCAAATGCTCCACGAACCGTCCCTCGTCTGCGACGCGGCGCTGAACTGGAGCAAGGAACGGGAAAAGTGGATCGCCTTTTCCATTCCGGTCTTCCGCGCCATGAGCAATGGCCTGGCCGTGCGGCGCGTCGACCAGAAAGTGCTGACACCCTTTATCAAGGACGACGAAGTGGACCTGGCAGCGCTGCTCGCCAGCGGTAGCGAAAAACTGGGAATTATTGCCGAGCGCAATTACGGCGAATACCTCGACGGACTGCTCAAGCAAGCGCCAGCCGACGCGCTGGCCCCTCATTACGGTAACGACGCCTTGGGCAGCCTGCTGCAGATGCAGCGCCTGGGACGCTTGCGCCTGCTGTTGGGTTATCGCCCGGAAATACGCTACCAGGCCTCGCTGCAAGGCATTGCCGAGGATGAGTTGCAGTTCTATCCGATCCGTGGCACGGGCAAATACCTGTCCGGTTATATCGGTTGCACCGACACGCCAAAGGGCCGACAGGCCATTGTCGAAATCAATCAGGTATTGCGCACCCTTCCCCGTGAACGCCTCGATGAGGCCTACGCCGCCTGGCTGGATCCCGAAAGTCGCAGCGATTACCTGAAAGACACCAAGGCGTTTTTCGACAATCTGGCGCCCCCCTGACAAATCCCGGGCAAAAGAAACCCCGAGAAGTGGGGAGACGACTCGGGGTCAAACGTGGTCTGCTTGGAGACCAGTAGCAGCAAGCTACAAGCACCGGAGCACAATGCTTGATCCTGCTGTTACAAAGTCTGACTGACCTGGGCGCGGGAAGGTTCCCGCAAAAAACCGTTCAATTGCGGCTGGCCAGCAGCTTGTCCTGCGCCGCATTACGCAATGCCGCGATCACACAAGGCTCAAGACGTCCTTCAGCAATCAGCACGTCGCGATGCAAACCGTCGACCACATCCGTCAGCAGGCGTTTGTCATTCAACTGGGCCTGATTGAACTCGCGCTCGACCACGGTCGCGCCGATAGCATTCTTCAGGGTCACCCGGCATTCGCCACGAATGCCTGACGGGGTCAACGTAACCTGATACGGGCTTAGCGCCTCACCGAGCAACAGACTGATACTTTCCATCCCGATCACCACTCAATAGTCCGAAAACAACGTGCCTGGGGCATGCCTACTACAAATGACCGCTGGCCCGAGAAGAAAGTTCTGGGTACTGACTGCAGGCGAACCTGCAGCCCAGTCAAGAGAGCATGCACGGCGAACATGACAGAGAAAAAACCCAACCATCACGTCTGTCGGGTGCGCCGGGCGATGTCGGCCCATCCCCCCAACAATCCTCGTAGCTGGCCATCCGCCGTGTAAAACGGCACTGTCCACTGGTAGATATCCCTGACACCGTCCGTGAACATCAATTGACGCTCGAAAAAGCGCGTCCTGCGCGTACTCAATTGCGCCATGAACTCGGCATGCAGCAGTTCCGCGGTTTGTCTGGGCATGGCATCGACCTCGATCAACTGCCGCCCCTGCATCCGGTCAAAACGCGTCGACAAGGCGTCCTCATAACTTTTGTTGCACATGATCAAGCGCCCTTGCAGATCACGGACAAACATCGGGTCAGGCATGGCATCCATCAGGGCATGCTGGAAGGCGAGCTGATCGCGCAGACTGCTTTGGGCCTCGCCCCGTTGCCTGACCACCACCGCCAACCGCCGATTCCAGAGCAGGGACAACAGGCCGAACAGGCTGACCACCAACACGCCCCAGCAAACCCACTGGTCAATCCGCTGCCAGAGGCCAGGCGCCTGTGGTGCGGTAGCGCCGCCGAACCACTTCAGGCGAAGGCCGCGCAACTCCTGTTCAGGAAACGCCTCAAGCGCCTTGTTGAGGATACTCAGCAACTGCGGCTGGCCTTTGCGCACCGCCAGATAATCCGCATCCCATTTTCCCGGCACCACGGCGTCGATCTTTAGCCGGCCCGACGGAATAAGCTGGGCGCCGATTTCGCTTTCGATGGTGGCGTAGGCTTCGCCGCTTTCCACCCAGGCACGGGCTTCGGCGTAGGTTTTAACCGAACGCAACTCGATGGACGGATAATTGCGACGGATCATCGCCTCCAGTGCATGCCGGGTCGGCAGCACCAGTACCCGCTTCGCCAGATCCTCCAGCGACTGCACCGGTGGTGCTCCGGCCTGCCCGAGAAAGACCCATCCTGCACCGCCGAATGCATGGCTGAAATCGAGAAACGCCTTGCGTTCGTCATTCATCGCCAGGGTCGTACTCAAATCCGCAGCGCCGCTTTCCAGATGGGCCAGCATCTGATCGGTGGAAAAAGACTCCTGGTAAACGAACTGCAACCCCGTCATGTCACTGATGCGCTTGAGCAGGTCACTGTTCAAGCCCGTCCATTGGCCATGTTCATCCTTGAACAGGTACAACGGGTATTCCAGCGCCGTGACCACGACCCGAGGATGCTTGGCCATCCACTGCAACTCCTGGTCATCCAGTACGACCATTGACCGTGCGGCAGACTTCCCACGCTCCTGAATCGATGCAGGGCTTGCCCCTCCCCATTCGGCGATTACCAGCATGCCGAATAAAAACAGCCAGCGCGCCACTGGCTTGAACACACTTGTAAACAGCATTCCCACGTCCTTGGTGATCCATTCGCCTGTCCCTTCGCGGCGATAACACGACAAGTGTGCATGCAGAAATGAAAAAGCCCGTCAGGAGACGGGCTTCAAAATGTAACAGCGCTGACCGGTTACAGCGGCTTGCCGCGGTTGCCATGCTGGCTGACAAAGGCCTGCACGGCCTTCAGGTCATTTGGCAATACGGTGCAACGTTCGTCTCGCTCAAACAAATCAGAAAGATGTACCGGCAGTTCGAGCGCTTTTCCTACACCGGCTTTTTCCACGGCGTCCGGGAATTTGACCGGGTGGGCGGTGCCCAGGATCACCATTGGAATGTCCAGGCTGCGACGGCATTCCCGGGCAGCTTTCACGCCGATGGCCGTGTGTGGATCCAGCACTTCGCCAGTCTGCTCGTAGACTTCGGCAATGGTTTCGCAGGTTTGCGCGTCATCCACGGCCAGCGAGTCGAACAACTTGCGGGCTTCGGTCCAGCGCTCTTGCTCGACGCTGAAACCGCCACCCTGCTTGAACGAATCCATCAGCCCGGCGATGGCCGCGCCGTTGCGACCGTGCAGGTCGAACAGCAGGCGTTCGAAGTTCGACGACACCATGATGTCCATGGACGGCGACAGCGTGGCGTGCAGGGTATCCTTGACGTACTGGTTGCCGCTCATGAAGCGGTGCAGGATGTCGTTGCGGTTGGTGGCGACGATCAACTGGTTGATCGGCAGGCCCATGTTGCGCGCCAGGTAACCGGCGAAGATGTCGCCGAAGTTGCCGGTCGGCACCGAGAACGACACCGAACGCGCCGGGCCGCCCAGTTGCAGGGCTGCGTGGAAGTAGTAAACGATCTGGGCCATGATTCGCGCCCAGTTGATCGAGTTCACCGCGACCAGGCGAGTGCCCTTGAGGAAGCCCTGGTCGGCGAAGCTCGCCTTGACCATTTCCTGGCAGTCATCGAAGTTGCCTTCGATGGCAATGTTGTGGATGTTCTCACCGAAAATGGTGGTCATCTGCCGACGTTGCACTTCGGATACCCGGTTGTGCGGGTGCAGGATGAAGATGTCGACGTTTTCGCAGTGCTTGCAGCCTTCGATGGCGGCCGAGCCAGTATCACCGGAAGTAGCGCCGACAATCACCACGCGCTCGCCGCGCTTTTCCAGCACGTAGTCGAGCAGGCGACCGAGCAGTTGCAGGGCGAAATCCTTGAACGCCAGGGTCGGGCCGTGGAACAGCTCCAGCACCCATTCGTTGCCGTTCAGCTGACGCAGCGGCGCAACGGCGCTGTGGGCAAACACGCCGTAGGTTTCTTCAAGAATCTTTTTGAAATCGGCGTCCGGAATGCTGCCGGTGACGAACGGGCGCATGACGCGGAAGGCCAGCTCGTGATACGGCAGGCCGGCCCAGGAGGCGATTTCCTCCTGGGTGAAACGTGGCAGGTTTTCCGGGACGTACAGACCGCCGTCGGTGGCAAGACCAGCCAGCAGGACGTCTTCGAAATTCAGGGCCGGTGCCTGGCCGCGGGTACTGATGTAACGCATGACTGACTCCAATGGACAGTGTTCGTAGTGCCGGGCCCGCAAGCGAGCCCGGTCAACGATATCGGCTTAGTTCAGGTGCTCGACACGGATCCGTACGACCGGACCGACCACACCCGCCAAGGCTTCCAAAGCAGCGATGGCGTCGTTGATGCGCTGTTCTACCACACGGTGGGTCAGCAGGATCATCGGCACCAGGCCGTCGTGCTCCTCGGCTTCCTTCTGCATGATCGACTCGATGTTGATGCCGCGCTCCGAAAGGATGCTCGCGACCTGAGCCAATACGCCCGGATGGTCCTTGGCCTGGATGCGCAGGTAGTAGGCGCTTTCGCAGGCTTCGATCGGCAGGATCGGGTGAGCCGACAGCGAATCCGGCTGGAACGCCAGGTGCGGTACTCGGTTTTCCGGGTCGGAAGTCATGGCGCGGACCACGTCCACCAGGTCGGCGATCACCGACGAAGCGGTCGGCTCCATGCCGGCGCCAGCGCCGTAGAACAGGGTCGAACCGGCAGCATCGCCGTTGACCATCACCGCGTTCATCACGCCGTTGACGTTGGCGATCAGCCGATCGGCCGGGATCAGCGTCGGGTGCACGCGCAGTTCGATACCGGCCGCGGTGCTGCGCGCCACGCCCAGGTGCTTGATGCGGTAGCCCAGCGCTTCGGCGTAGTTCACGTCGGCGGTGGTCAGCTTGGTGATGCCTTCGGTGTAAGCCTTGTCGAACTGCAACGGAATACCGAACGCGATGGATGCCAGGATCGTCAGCTTGTGAGCGGCGTCGATACCCTCGACGTCGAAGGTCGGATCGGCTTCGGCGTAACCCAGGGCCTGGGCTTCGGCCAATACGTCTTCGAAGGTGCGACCCTTCTCGCGCATTTCCGTCAGGATGAAGTTGCCGGTGCCGTTGATGATGCCGGCTACCCAGTTGATGCGGTTGGCGGACAGGCCTTCGCGGATCGCCTTGATCACCGGGATGCCACCGGCCACCGCCGCTTCGAACGCAACGATCACGCCCTTCTCGCGGGCCTTGGCGAAAATTTCATTACCGTGAACGGCGATAAGCGCCTTGTTCGCGGTGACCACATGCTTGCCATTCTCGATGGCCTTGAGTACCAGCTCGCGGGCAACGGTGTAGCCGCCCATCAGCTCTATGACGATGTCGATCTCAGGGTTCGTGGCCACTTCGAAGACATCGTTGGTAATCGCAATACCGGTCGTTTGGAACTGAGGCTTTGGCGTGCGCATGGCAATTTGTGCCACTTCGATTCCACGCCCGGCACGACGAGCAATTTCCTCGGCGTTGCGCTGAAGTACGTTGAAGGTACCGCCACCGACGGTTCCTAACCCACAGATGCCTACTTTGACCGGTTTCACTGTGAACTCCCCATAAAACGGCCGACTCGAGGCCGGCCGTGAAAACAACCGCAGACTCGCGGCTCTCTATTGATGGCCCGGCGAATGTCGCTACCGGACCATGATCGTCAAGGCTTGCCGTGACGATGCGAATTTACTTCGCGCCCAGCGCCAGTTTGGCGACTTGTGGCGCAGGCTGGTAGCCCGGAATGACCTGACCGTCGGCCAAAACGATGGCCGGTGTGCCATTCACGCCGATCGACTGGCCGAGGGCGAACTGTTTGGAGACCGGGTTATCGCACTTGGCGGCCTTGATTTCCTTGCCGTCGACCATTTTGTCCATGGCCGCTTTCTTGTCTTTCGAGCACCACACCGCTTGCAGTTGCTCGTCACCCGGCGAGCCCAGGCCCTGACGCGGGAACGCGACGTAACGCACTTCGATGCCGCGCTTGTTCAGCTCAGGCACTTCGGCGTGCAGCTTGTGGCAGTACGGGCAAGTGGTGTCGGTGAATACGGTGATGTGCGACTTGGTTTCGCCAATGGCCGGGTAGACAACGGTTTCGGCAACCGGGATGGCGTTGATCAGCTTGGAGATGCCCTGGCGCTCGGTCTTCTCGGTCAGGTTGACCGGCTTGCCGTCCTTGAGATCGAACAGGTAGCCCTGAACCACGTACTGGCCGTCGGCGCTGGCGTACAGCACACGGCTGCCCTTGAGCTTGACTTCGTACAGGCCTGGCAACGGGCTGGCGGTGATGGTCTCTACCGGCACTTCGAGCTGGAGGTTTTCCAGGCTTTTACGAATGGCTTTGTCGGCCGCGTCATCGGCGACGGCAAAGGTGCTGACCAACGCAATGGCTGCGGCGGCGAAAATCTGGGTCAGACGCATGAGAACTCCTGAAGACGGACAAATGGGACGATCAGAACGCCCGTGCCGAAACACCGGGTCATAAACGCCCATCGTGCAAACCGGCCCAGCCTATCACATAAGGCCCACATGGCCGAATGCACCTGATGCAAGACATTTGTGGCGACACAATCTCCTGTGGGAGCGGGCTTGCTCGCGAAAGCGTCGTATCAGGCGACATCAATGTTGTATGTGCCGACCTCTTCGCGGGCAAGCCCGCTCCCACAGAAAAGCGGATCTCGGGAAGTTCACCCGCGTGGATGATGCTTGGCGTGCAAATCCTGCAAGCGCGCCCGTGCAACATGGGTGTAGATCTGCGTCGTAGACAAATCGCTGTGCCCCAGCAGCATCTGCACCACCCGCAGGTCTGCACCGTGATTGAGCAGATGCGTGGCGAAGGCATGGCGCAAGGTGTGCGGCGACAGCGACTTGCCGATCCCGGCCACCTTGGCCTGGTGCTTGATCCGGTGCCAGAAGGTCTGACGCGTCATCTGCTCGCCACGCTGACTCGGGAACAACACATCGCTGGGACGCCCGCCGAGCAGTTCGCCACGGCCATCGCGCATGTAGCGCTCGACCCAGACAATTGCCTCTTCACCCATCGGCACCAGACGTTCCTTGCTGCCCTTGCCCATCACACGCAGCACGCCCTGACGTAGATTGACCTGCTCCAGCGTCAGGCTGATCAGCTCCGTCACTCGCAGGCCGCAGGCGTACAGGACTTCAAGCATGGCCCGGTCACGCTGGCCAATGGCTTCGCTCAGGTCCGGCGCTTTCAACAGCGCCTCCACGTCGGCTTCCGACAAGGATTTCGGCAGCGGCCTGCCCAGCTGCGGCATGTCGATGCGAAGGGTCGGATCGACAGCGATGAGTTTTTCCCGCAGCAAATAGCGATAGAACCCACGCACACCGGAGAGAAATCGCGCAGTGGAACGAGGCTTGTAGTTTTGTTCCAGACGCCAAGCCAGGTGATCAAGGATCAGTTCGCGGCCAGCGTTGATCAGCTCCAGCCCTTTTTCCTGCAACCAGCCGTTGAACAGCGCCAGGTCACTGCGATAGGCATCGCGGGTGTTGTCGGAAAGACCTTTCTCCAACCACAGGGCATCGAGGAATTGGTCTATCAGCGGGTGATCGATGGCAGGCATGGGTACTCGAATCATGCAGCCTTGAGGCTGCACGCAAAATTAAGATTGGACATGAAAACGGCCGCTAGTCTTTCATAGGCCGCCATTTCAAGGAACAGGGAGCAGCAATGAGCGAGCAGCAGATTTTATTGGCATTTGGCGGGATAGGCGCGGCGGCGCTGCTTTGCCAATGGCTGGCCTGGCGCTTGAAATTGCCGGCGATTCTTTTTCTGCTGCTGACCGGCATCCTGGCTGGCCCCGTGCTGCACTTGCTCGACCCGCAAGAAATGTTCGGGCCATTGCTGATGCCGCTGGTGTCCTTGGCGGTGGCGCTGATCCTGTTCGAAGGCAGCCTGACCCTGCATCTGTCCGAGTGGCGCGAAATCGGCAGCGTCGTCCATCGCCTGGTCACGATTGGCGCCCTCTCCACCTGGGTGGTCATTGCTGTCGCCACTCACTGGCTGCTGGGTTTCGACTGGTTGCTGGCCATCCTGTTCGGCAGCCTGACCCTGGTGACAGGGCCGACCGTGATCGTACCGATGCTGCGCGTCGTGCGCCCGAAAGCGTCGATTGCCAATATCCTGCGCTGGGAAGGCATTGTCATCGACCCCATCGGCGCCCTGCTGGCGGTAGTCGTCTATAGCTTCATCATTGCCAGTGCCGAAGGTAACGGCCTCAAGGAAAGCCTGCTGACCTTCGGCGGCGTGATTTTGTGCGGGAGCCTGTTCGGTATTTTTGGTGGCTGGTTGCTCGGCACCCTGATTCGCCGCCAGTGGCTGCCGGAATACCTGCACAACCTGGCGGCGCTCGCGGCAGTCCTGGGTATTTTCATTGCCTCCAACGAGGTCACCCATGAATCCGGGTTGCTGGCCGTGACACTGATGGGCATGTGGCTGGCCAACATGAAAGGCGTGGATGTACGGCACATCCTGCATTTCAAGGAAAACCTCAGCGTGTTGCTGATCTCCGGCCTGTTCATTCTGCTGGCGGCACGGCTGGACCTGAACGCCATGATCGGCCTCGGGCCTCTGGTGCTGATTTTGCTGCTGGTCATTCAGTTCATCGCCCGCCCTTTGAATGTGCTGCTGAGCACGGCGGGCTCCAGCCTGGGTTGGCGCGAACGGGCGCTGCTGGCGTGGATTGCCCCAAGGGGCATCGTGGCAGCGGCGGTGTCGGCAATCTTCGCCATTCGCCTGCATGAGGCCGGTCACCAGGGAGCGTTGCTGCTGGTGCCGCTCACCTTTGCGGTGATCATCGGCACGGTGGTGTTGCAAAGCGCGACGGCACGACCGCTGGCGCGCCTGCTGAAGGTGGCGGAACCGGCACCGAGCGGCTTTCTGATCATCGGCGCCAACGGACCTGCGCGCACGCTGGGCAAGGCCCTGCAGCAACTGGGCAGTCGCGTACTGTTGACGGATTCGAGCTGGGAAAACATTCGCGCAGCCCGGATGGAAGGCTTGCCGACCTATTTTGGCAACCCGGCCTCGCAACATGCCGATGCGCATCTGGATCTGGTCGGGCTTGGACATTTGCTGGCGTTGTCACCGTCCGGCGAGTTGAACACCCTCGCCGCAATGCGTTTTCGCCATGATTTCGGCCATCAACGGCTGTTCGGACTGGCCAGCGGCCAGGAGAGCCGACGCACCGACAAACATCGCGCCAGCCATGAACATCGCGGGCGTTTGCTAGGCAATGAAGAGTTAACCTACATCAAGCTGGCCAATCAGCTGCATCAGGGGGCTGAGTTGTACAGCACGAACCTGACCGAGGGCTTTGGCTGGGAGGACTATCAGGCGTTGCATGGCGAGCGTGCGACTCTGCTGTTTGCTCGTGATGACAGTGGCTGGGTGCATGTGGTGACGCCGGACAGTGCGGTCAAGCCTTCAGCAGGGTGGACGTTGTTGGCGTTGATTCAGCCTGAAACCAGCGACGCTACGTAAATCGCATCGCGAGCAAGCTCGCTCCCACAGGCATTGGTCGCAGAAGATCTACTGTGGGAGCGAGCTTGCTCGCGATGGCCGCAACCCGGTCTCGCGTCAGGCCGCGATCCGGAGAATTCGTTAAATCGCAGGCAACAAAAAAGCAGCCCGCAGGCTGCTTTTTTTGCATCGGAAGCTGGACTTAAGCCAGTTTTTCCTTGATGCGAGCTGCTTTGCCCGACAGGTCGCGCAGGTAGTACAGCTTGGCTTTACGTACGTCACCGCGACGCTTGACAGCCATGCTGTCGATTTGCGGGGAGTAGGTCTGGAAAGTACGCTCTACGCCAACACCGTTGGAGATTTTACGAACGGTGAATGCACTGTTTACGCCGCGGTTACGCTTGGCGATAACAACACCTTCGAACGCTTGCAGACGCGAACGGTCGCCTTCCTTCACTTTCACCTGAACGACAATGGTGTCGCCCGGGGCAAAGGTAGGGATCTCTTTGGTCATCTGCTCTGCTTCGAGTGCAAGGATGATTTTGTTAGTCATGCTGTGCTCCTAAGGTAAATCGTCGGATCTACCATCGATACGTTGTTAACTATCGTCCCGCTCGCGGATGTATTCCTCGAGCAGCTTCTTCTCTTCTCCAGAAAGCGAGCGGCTTTCCAGAAGATCGGCGCGTCGTTCAAAGGTCCGACCAAGGGACTGCTGTAAACGCCAACGCCGGATGTGCGCGTGATTGCCACTTAGCAATACGTCGGGAACACGCTGATCCGCATACACCTCCGGTCGGGTGTAGTGCGGGCAATCCAGCAAACCATCCGTAAAGGAATCTTCCTCGGCGGAGTCCGCATGCCCTAAAGCTCCAGGCAGCAGTCGTGTAACCGCATCGATCAGGACCATCGCCGGCAGCTCGCCGCCAGACAGTACATAGTCGCCAATCGACCACTCTTCATCGACATGAGCATCAATAAAACGCTCGTCAATGCCTTCATAGCGGCCGGCAATCAGGATCAATGCATCCAGATTCGCCAACTCGCGTACCGCCGACTGAGTCAGTTGACGGCCTTGGGGGGACAGGTAAATCACCTTCGCCGCCTCCCCGGCTGCTGCCTTGGCCTGAACCAGAGCATCTTCCAGGGGCTTGATCTTCATCACCATGCCCGGACCACCGCCAAACGGGCGATCGTCCACAGTGTGATGTCGATCCGTCGTGTAGTCTCGCGGATTCCAACAGGTGAGCTGCAAGAGCCCCTGTTTCACCGCCCGACTGGTGATGCCGTACTCGCTGATGGCGGAAAACATCTCGGGAAACAGACTGATCACTTCTACGCGCAAGTTAGCCACGCTTAGAAATCCGCGTCCCAATCCACCTTCATCTCGCCCGCGGCCAGGTCGACGGCCAACACGCATTGCTCCGTATAGGGCAACAGGCGTTCGCGATCATCCAGGCTGCCAGCGCAAGGCTTGACCACCATGACATCGTTCGAGCCGGTCTCCAGCAGGTGATCGATTTTTCCGAACAGTTGTCCGTGCGTATCGATGACCTTGAGACCTTCCAGCTGGTACCAGTAGTACTCGCCGTCGGTCAGTTCAGGGAACAGGTTGCGCGGCACGCAGATCTCATAACCGGCCAGAAGACGAGCTTCTTCGCGATCATCGAGACCCTTGAGCTTTGCGACCAGGAACTTGTCATTCCCGCGTCCGCTGACCAGCTCTACCTGCTTTACATTACCGTCACGCTTGAGCGTCCAGGTTTTGTAGTCCAGCAGGTTTTTAATCGGATCAGTAAAGGAGTACACCTTCACTTCGCCGCGAACGCCGTGAACAGAATAAATCTTGCCGATAACGATCAAATCATCAGCAATGGCTGGCGTCGCGTTCATATTGCTCAGGCCGCAGCCTTAGCAGATTCCTTCAACAACTGAGCAACGCGCTCAGAAGGTTGTGCACCAACGCTCAGCCAGTAGGCTACGCGCTCTTGGTTCACGGACAGACGAACTTCCTGACCACGGGCAACAGGGTTGAAGTAGCCAACCTGTTCCTTGTGCGAACCGTCGCGCGGGTTGCGGCTGTCGGTTACGGTCAAGTGGTAAAACGGGCGCTTTTTGGAGCCGCCAAGGGCAAGACGGATTGTTAGCATGTGAACATCGTTCCTGTAGTCGGTGCTGCAAATCTAAAGGCACAGCGGGCATGGGTGCCCGAAAGGCCGCATATTCTAAGGAATATCCGGACTTTTGCAAATGACTTTTTCCGGCGGTCTATCGGCCGCCATGCAGATTTGCTATAGAGCCGTCGTTGAAAACGGCCGGTCAGCTCCCGCCAAGTGCGGGTTTGCTGGAGATCCCGCTTCCTTGCGGGTCTGCGCCGGTGCGATGACCGGCGCGGATTCTTTACATCTTTGGCATGCCGCCGCCGGGCAACATTCCGCCCATGCCGCGCATCATCTTGGCCATTCCGCCTTTTGCAGAGAACTTCTTCATCATCTTCTGCATCTGCTTGTGCTGCTTGATCAAGCGGCCGATGTCCTGCACCTGGGTGCCGGAACCCATGGCGATCCGGCGCTTGCGCGAACCACTGATCATCTCAGGGTCGCGGCGCTCGGCCGGGGTCATGGAGTTGATGATGGCTTCCATCTGCTTGAATTGCTTCTCTGCCGCACCCTGGGCATTGCCCATTTGCGCCAGGTTCACGCCACCCATGTTCGGCAGCTTGTCCATGAGCCCGCCGAGGCCGCCCATGTTCTTCATCTGTTGCAGCTGATCGCGGAAGTCTTCGAGGTCGAAGCCCTTGCCCTTCTTCAGCTTCTTGGCCAGCTTGTCGGCCTTGTCCTTGTCGAGGGTCGCTTCCGCCTGCTCGATCAGGCTGAGCACGTCGCCCATGCCGAGGATGCGCGAGGCGATACGCTCAGGATGGAACGGATCGAGCGCTTCGCTCTTCTCGCCCATACCGATGAACTTGATCGGCTTGCCGGTGATGGCGCGCACCGACAGTGCGGCACCGCCACGGGCGTCGCCGTCGACCTTGGTCAGGATCACACCGGTCAGCGGCAATGCATCGCCGAAGGCCTTGGCCGTGTTGGCGGCGTCCTGGCCGGTCATGGCGTCGACCACGAACAGGGTTTCGACCGGGTTGATCGCGGCGTGCAGGGCCTTGATCTCGCCCATCATCTCTTCATCGATGTGCAGGCGACCGGCGGTATCGACGATGACCACGTCGATGAATTTGAGTTTGGCTTCCTTAATAGCCGCTTGCGCGATCTCGACCGGCTTCTGGCTCAGGTCGGACGGGAAGAAGGTAACGCCGACTTCACCGGCGAGCATTTCCAGCTGCTTGATCGCCGCTGGACGATAAACGTCGGCGGACACGACCATGACCGACTTCTTCTTGCGCTCTTTAAGGAAGCGCGCGAGCTTGCCGGCGGTGGTGGTTTTACCAGCGCCCTGCAAACCTGCCATGAGGATGACCGCTGGCGGCACTGCGCTCAGGTTCAAATCTTCGTTGGCCGCGCCCATCAGGCTTTCGAGTTCGGCCTGGACGATCTTCACGAAGGCCTGGCCCGGCGTCAGGCTGCGTGACACCTCGGTGCCGACGGCGCGTTCCTTGACCGAATTGACGAAGTCCTTGACCACCGGCAGGGCGACGTCGGCTTCGAGCAACGCCATGCGCACTTCGCGCAGGGTGTCTTTGATGTTGTCTTCAGTCAGCTTGGCCTTGCCGGTGACATGGCGCAGCGTCTGCGAGAGACGGTCGGTTAAGTTTTCAAACATTGCGCGATCCTTTCAGGCCCTGTGTAGACCGGGATAATGGCGGCCCGGACCGGACTAAACGTGTGCTCGGCGAGCCTGCGGCGTGGGCAGGTCGCGGATTATAGCGAAGACTGCGGCCGGCGGACACCTCGCCGTCGGGTTGCGCGGTCTTTCGTGTGGCGGGGGTTCTATGCCAAACTCAGCGACTTTCGGGCTTGCCTAACAGGATTTATGCTCCCCTTGTCACCCAGCTTGCTAACTACTCTCGCCGCCGCCTGCTTGTACGCCGCTGCGACCATTTACCAGGGCACTCGCCTGGCGTCCGGCGCCAAGGTCAACAAACGCCTGCTGGTCATGCTCGGCGTGCTCGCCGTATTGGCCCACAGCGCCAGCCTGCTCACCCACCTGCTGACCCCGACCGGCCTGGCCCTGGACTTCTTCAGTGCCGCCAGCCTGATAGCCGTGGCGGTCATCGCACTGACCCTGCTGGCCTGTTCGCGGATTCCGGTGGAGAACCTGCTGGTCCTGCTGCTCCCGCTTGGGGCCTTGACCGTGTTGCTGGCGCATTTTGCTCCCGCCGGCACGGTACAGGTCATCAATGAGGAGCCGGGTATCCTCGCCCACATCCTGCTTTCGATCCTGGCCTATGGCATGTTCACCATCGCGGTGTTCCAGTCCTTGCTGCTGCTGATTCAAGACCACCAGCTCAAGCACAAACACCCATCCGGGCTGATCAAGAACTTCCCGCCGCTGCAAACCATGGAAAGCCTGCTGTTCGGTTTCCTATGGGCCGGCTGGACGCTGTTGTCGCTGTCGCTGATTTCCGGCTGGCTGTTCGTCGAGAACCTGTTCGCCCAGCATCTGGTACACAAAACACTGCTGGCCTGCCTGGCCTGGGTCGTTTTCAGCGTGCTGCTGTGGGGACGCAATCGCCTTGGCTGGCGAGGGCACAAAGCCATTCGCTGGACCCTGGCCGGTTTTTGCCTGTTGATGCTGGCGTATTTCGGCAGCAAGCTGGTTCGTGAATACATCCTGCATATCTGACGGGCGGCATTAATGGACGACTTGCCCATAGGGCCGATGCTCGCGGTAGTGACCCTGCTGGTTTTATGGTCAGGGCTGTTTACCGCCATCGAAGCGGCGCACCAGCATTTGCTGGCCCAGCGCACCGCAACGCGTTCCAGCGACAAACCGGTAGCGAAACTCAGCTTCCCACTGGCCAGCCTGATTTTTTGCAACACTCTGTGCCGTGCACTCGTGGTGGTCATCAGCACCTTGCTGGCCATGTTCACCTGGGCCGAGAACGGCCCGTGGGTCGCCTGCCTCGGAGCGGGCGCCATGTTGCTGGTGTTTTCCGACTATTTGCCACGCGCCCTCGCCACCCGCTATCCGGATGCGATCCTGGCCCAGGGCAACAACCTGCTGCGGTTACCGCTGAAAATCATCTATCCCGCGGCATGGCTGCTCAACAGCATCAGTCAGTTGCTGACGCGCCCATTCGCCCGTAAAGCCAAAGTGGTGCAACAAAGCGAGGACGAAGCGCTGACGGAGCGGCATGCGCCCTCCGAAACCGCAAGCCGCCCTCACCCACTGCCAGGCATCCACGCGCTGGACAACATTACCGTCAATGACATCCTGGTACCGCGCAGCGACGTGGACGGCATCAATCTCGATGACTCCATCGAAGAAATCATCGAACAATTGCGCCACAACAAACGCACGCGCCTGCCGGTGTTCCACAGTGATATCAACCAGGTCGAAGCCGTCCTCAACACCCGACACATCCTTCACTTGCTGCCCGATGCGAGCCTGACCAGGGAAGCGTTGCTGGCGGCCAGCCACGAGCCGTATTTCGTGCCGGAAAGTACCCCGTTGCAACTGCAACTGCTCAACTTTCACAAGCAGCAGCGGCGCCTGGGCATGGTGGTCGACGAATACGGCGAAGTGCTGGGCATCGTCACCCTGGAAGACATTCTCGAAGAAATCGTCGGCGAGTTCGAAAGCCAGCAGAGCCTGGACAATCCGCACATTCATCCGCAAGCCGACGGACGCCTGGTGATCGACGGTGCCGCGTCCATTCGCGAGCTGAACAAGAGCCTCGGCTGGCACCTGCCCAGCGATGGCCCGAAAACCCTGAACGGTCTGGTCACCGAGGCCCTGGAAACCATTCCCGAAAGCGCGGTGTGCCTGAAGATCGGTCGGTATCGCCTGGAAATTCTCGAAACCGAGGAAAACCGTGTCACGCGGGTGCTGATCTGGCAGACCAGCCCGATGCCTGTCGTTATCTAAAACCCGACACAAATCCTTGTGGCGAGGGGGCTTGCCCCCGTTGCGCTGCGAAGCAGTGCTAAACCATGCAACTACTTTTCATCTGGTACACCGTGGCTGCCGACTTTACGACTGCTTCGCAGCCGAACGGGGCGGTGCGGCGTTCCGACAAGCCCCCTCGCCACAATGTCCTCGCAAGCCCTCTTGTTCGATCGTTAGCCACCTTCCTATAATCGAAACGCTTACCCAAGCCTCGCCGGCCCCGTGCTTACCCCGCACTTCGCAGCATCCGGCCTGTCCACCAGCAAAATCCGCAACAAACCGACGACTGTTCCTACCTTGAACAGCGACCGTGCCTCCGCCCACATCCCTGGGTTCTCGACCATAATAATTCGCTCCACTGGAGCACATGACTGTCAGGGATAACCGCATGACGACCAGCACGACTTACAGCGACTCCACACCTGCGCAACCGACGAACTCCGCCACCCGCGTGGCCACCGCAAGCTTCATCGGTACCGCCATCGAGTTCTACGACTTCTACGTCTATGCCACCGCTGCCGCGCTGGTGATCGGCCCGGTGTTCTTTCCGCAGACATCCGGCACCGCCCAGATGCTTTCGGCTTTTCTCACGTTCGGCATCGCCTTCCTTGCACGCCCCTTGGGTTCGGCCCTTTTCGGTCACTTCGGCGACCGTATCGGCCGCAAGTCGACCCTGGTCGCCTCGCTGCTGCTGATGGGCGTGTGCACCACGCTGATCGGCGTGCTGCCGGGATACGACAGCATCGGCGCCTGGGCACCGATCCTGCTTTGCGTCCTGCGCTTCGGCCAAGGCCTTGGATTGGGCGGCGAATGGGGCGGCGCGGCATTGCTGGCCACGGAGAACGCGCCGAAAGGCAAGCGCGCGTGGTTCGGCATGTTCCCGCAGCTGGGTCCATCCATCGGCTTTCTGGCGGCCAACGGCCTGTTCCTGACCCTGGCCGTGGTGCTGGATGACGAACAGTTCCGCTCATGGGGCTGGCGTATTCCGTTCCTGCTCAGCGCCGCACTGGTGATGGTCGGCCTGTACGTTCGTCTCAAGCTGCATGAGACCCCGGTATTCGCCAATGCCATGGCGCGCCAGGAACGAGTGAAGATCCCCCTGTTCGAGCTGTTCGGCCAATACTGGGTACCCGTCTTGCTGGGCGCCGGCGCGATGGTCGTGTGCTACGCGCTGTTTTACATCTCCACCGTGTTTTCCCTGAGTTACGGCGTGGCCACGCTCGGCTACAGCCGCGAAACCTTCCTCGGCCTGTTGTGCTTCGCGGTGCTGTTCATGGCTGCCGCCACCCCGCTGTCGGCCTGGGCCAGTGACCGTTATGGGCGCAAGCCGGTGCTGATCATCGGCGGTGTGCTGGCGATCCTGTCCGGCTTCCTCATGGAACCACTATTGACCCAAGGCTCGACCTGGGGCGTGGCGTTGTTCCTGTGCATCGAACTGTTTCTGATGGGTGTGACATTTGCGCCTATGGGGGCGTTGCTGCCGGAGCTGTTCCCCACCCACGTGCGCTACACCGGCGCCTCGGCGGCCTACAACCTGGGCGGTATCGTCGGTGCTTCCGCGGCGCCGTTCTTCGCCCAGAAACTGGTGGCGATGGGCGGGTTGAGTTATGTCGGCGGTTATGTGTCCGCGGCGGCGGTGCTGAGTTTGATCGCGGTGCTGTGCCTGAAGGAAACGCGACATAACGATTTGAATCAGATCGCCTGACAGATTGCTTTCGCGGGCAAGCCCGCTCCCACAGTTTTTTTGTCGAACCACTATTTTGTGATCGACACTGATCCTGTGGGAGCGTGGCTTGCCCGCGATGGCGTCATTGCAGACAAAACACTCCCCGAAAAACCACAACTTTTCCCCCACCCATTGTCACCTCGCTCTACGCGCATGGGCTCATCCCCGCTATACTTCCCGGCTTTTCCTGAATAAATGCCAATAGGGTCCCGCCGCGCATGGATAAGACCTACCAGCCGCACGCCATTGAAACTTCCTGGTACAACACCTGGGAGTCAGAGAATTACTTCGCCCCGCAAGGCGCGGGCGAGTCCTACACCATCATGATCCCGCCGCCGAACGTCACCGGCAGCCTGCACATGGGTCACGGCTTCAACAACGCGATCATGGACGCCCTGATCCGTTTCCGCCGCATGCAGGGTCGCAACACCTTGTGGCAGCCGGGCACCGACCACGCCGGTATCGCCACGCAGATGTTGGTGGAGCGTCAGCTCGAAGCCAAGGGCCAGAGCCGCCATGACCTGGGCCGCGAGAAATTCCTCGAGAAAGTCTGGGAGTGGAAAGATGAGTCCGGTGGCAACATCAGCCGTCAGATCCGTCGTCTCGGTTCGTCCGTAGATTGGAGCCGCGAGCGCTTCACCATGGACGACGGCCTCTCGGAAGCCGTTAAAGAGGCTTTCGTCCGCCTGCACGAAGACGGCCTGATCTACCGCGGCAAGCGCCTGGTCAACTGGGACACCAAGCTGCACACGGCGATTTCCGACCTCGAAGTGGAAAACCACGACGAGAAAGGTTTCCTGTGGAACCTGAAATACCCGCTGGCCGACGGCGCCAAGACCGCTGAAGGCAACGACTTCCTGATCGTCGCGACCACTCGCCCGGAAACCATGCTCGGCGACTCCGCCGTGGCCGTTAACCCGAACGATGAACGCTACAAAGCCCTGATCGGCAAATTTGTCGAGCTGCCACTGGTTGGCCGCCGCATCCCGATCATCGCCGACGATTATTGCGACCCTGAATTCGGCACCGGCTGCGTGAAAATCACCCCGGCCCACGACTTCAACGACTATGAAGTCGGCAAGCGTCACAACCTGCCGCTGCTGAACATCTTCGACAAGAACGCATCGGTCCTGCCGGCTTGCCAGGTGTTCAACCTCGACGGCACGCTGAACGAAACCATCGACGGCAAGATCCCGGCCGAATACGCCGGTCTCGACCGCTTCGAAGCGCGCAAGCAGATCGTGGCCGCATTCGACGCCGCCGGCCTGTTGGTCAGCGTTGACGATCACGCCCTGAAGGTACCGAAAGGCGACCGCTCCGGCACCGTCATCGAGCCTTGGCTGACCGACCAGTGGTACGTGTCCACCAAGCCTTTGGCCGAGCCTGCGATTGCCGCCGTTGAAGACGGCCGTATCCAGTTCGTGCCGAAGCAGTACGAAAACATGTACTTCTCGTGGATGCGCGACATCCAGGACTGGTGCATCAGCCGCCAGTTGTGGTGGGGCCACCGGATTCCGGCCTGGTACGACGAGTCGGGCAAGGTCTACGTCGGTCGCGACGAAGCCGAAGTGCGGGCCAAGCACAACCTCGGCCCGGACGTTGCGCTTCAACAGGACAACGACGTTCTCGACACCTGGTTCAGCTCGGGCCTGTGGACGTTCTCCACCCTCGGCTGGCCGGAAAAAACCGAGTTCCTGAAGAAATTCCACTCCACCGACGTCCTCGTGACTGGCTTCGACATCATTTTCTTCTGGGTTGCCCGGATGATCATGCTCACCATGCATTTGGTGAAAAACGAAGACGGCACTCCGCAGGTTCCGTTCAAGACCGTCTACGTCCACGGCCTGGTGCGCGATGGCCAGGGCCAGAAGATGTCCAAGTCCAAGGGCAACGTCCTGGACCCGTTGGACATCATCGACGGCATCGAACTCGAAGCCCTGGTGCAGAAGCGCACCTCCGGCATGATGCAGCCGAAACTGGCGAAGAAGATCGAGAAGCAGACCCGCGACGAGTTCGCCGAAGGCATCGCCAGCTACGGCACCGACGCCCTGCGCTTCACCTTCTGCTCGCTGGCGTCCACCGGTCGTGACATCAAGTTCGACATGGGCCGCGTCGAAGGTTATCGCAACTTCTGCAACAAGATCTGGAACGCGGCGCGCTACGTACTGGACAAGGGCGAAGACTGCGGCCAGAACGGCGAAGCCTTTGAGCTGTCCCTGGCTGACCGCTGGATCATTTCGCAGCTGCAGCGCACCGAAGCCGAAGTGACCCGCCAGCTTGACCAGTTCCGTTTCGACCTGGCAGCACAAGCCTTGTACGAGTTCATCTGGAACCAGTATTGCGACTGGTACCTGGAACTCTCCAAGCCTGTGCTGTGGGACGAAAACGCACCGGTCGAACGCCAGCGCGGCACCCGTCGCACCCTGGTGCGCGTACTGGAAGTCGCCCTGCGTCTGGCGCACCCGTTCATGCCGTTCATCACCGAAGAAATCTGGCAGCGCATCGCGCCCCTGGCCGGCATCGAAGGCAAGACGATCATGCTGCAACCTTGGCCAGTGGCCAACGAAACACGCATCGATCAGGCGGCCGAAGATGACATCGAATGGCTCAAGGGCCTGATGCTCGGCACCCGTAACATCCGCGGCGAAATGAACATCGGCCCGGGCAAACCGCTGCCGCTGTTCCTGAAGAACGTCAGCGCCGAGGACCAGCGTCGTCTGACCGAGAATGAAGCCCTGCTGAAGAAGCTGGCGCGCCTGGAATCGATCACTGTGCTGGCTGCTGGCGAAGAAGCACCGCTGTCCGCCACCGCACTGGTCGGCGAGATGGAAGTGCTGGTGCCAATGGCCGGCTTGATCGACAAAGGTGCGGAACTGGCGCGTCTGGACAAGGAAATCCAGCGCCTGCAAGGTGAAGTGCAACGTGTCGGCGGCAAGCTGTCCAACGCCGGTTTCGTTGACAAGGCACCGGCTGAAGTCATCGAGAAAGAACGCGCCAAACTGGCCGAGGCCGAACAGGCCCTGGGCAAGCTGGCCGAGCAGCATGCGCGGATTGCCAGTTTGTAACGGCAGATCGCAATGAAAGAGGGAGGCCCATGCGGCCTCCCTTTTTTATGCCTGTCACTTTCTTACATCCAATGAAGATCTCCTGTGGGAGCGGGCTTGCTCGCGAAGAGGCCATAACACTCGATATAAATATCGACTGAAAGTCCGCTTTCGCGAGCAAGCCCGCTCCCACATTTGATCGGTGTTGCCCCACAGATGTGGGACAATGCCCGCCACTTTTAGCCATACCCGAATCGACCACCGCCATGACCGCCCCCCGCTCCCCCAAGCCTGCGCGCAAAAAGCCTGCCCCGAAGACCCCGGCCACGGCCGTCGCCCCGAAGGAAAAGGCCAGCCTGCACCCGCGCAATCGCCATCAGGGTCGCTACGACTTTCCGGCGCTGATCAAAAGTGCCCCGGAACTGAAGAAATTCGTAATCATCAATCCGTACGGCAAGGAAAGCATCGACTTCGCCAGCCCGGAAGCCGTGCGGGTGTTCAACCGGGCGCTGCTCAAGTCGTTCTATGGCATCGCTCACTGGGACATTCCGGCCGACTACCTGTGCCCACCGGTGCCAGGCCGCGCCGATTACGTGCACTTCCTCGCCGACCTGCTGGCCAGTGGCAATGACGGTGTGATCCCCCGTGGCGCCGCAGTGAAGGTGCTGGACATTGGCATGGGCGCCAACTGCGTGTATCCGCTGATCGGTTACAGCGACTATCGCTGGCAGTTCCTCGGTTCCGATATCGATGCGACCGCCATCGCCGCGGCGAAGGCCATCATTCAATCCAATGGCCTGAACAAAGCGATCCAGGTACGTCAGCAGAGCAACCCCAAGCAGATCCTCACCGGCCTGCTGGAGAGCGCAGAGCGCTTTGACCTCACGATGTGCAACCCGCCGTTCCACGCCTCGCTGGACGAGGCCACACGGGGCAGCACACGCAAATGGCGCTCCCTGGGCAAAGCCGATCCGAAACGCAAGCTGCCAGTGCTGAACTTCGGCGGGCAAGCGGCGGAATTGTGGTGTGAGGGTGGGGAGGTGCGTTTCGTCACGCAACTGGTCAGCGAGAGCGTACAAGTGGCGCAACAAGTGCTGTGGTTCAGCACACTGGTGTCGAAGGCGTCGAACCTGCCGGCGATCCAGACCGCCTTGAAAAAGGTCGGTGCTTTGGACAGCCAAGTGGTCGAAATGGGCCAAGGCCAAAAGCAGAGCCGCTTCGTCGCCTGGACCTTCCAGACCAAAGCGCAGCAACAGGCCTGGCGTCAGGCACGATGGTCGAAAGCTACAGCCGAGTAAAAAGCCAGACGCACAAAAAAGCCGTGCCCGGATGACTCCTGTACACGGCTTTTAACAGACCTTAGCGATGAACAGTGACGCTCAGATCTGTAACCACCAACTGCCTGACAACTTTCCTGCAACTTCGATAACAGGAAAGTTTAGATATCTTCGCTTTAACGTTTTGTACGAACATTCTCTGTGAACGCACAAGCTCGCGCCTCTTTGCTTTCGCAGTAATACTGACCATACCATTGCTCCCATGGTCCACTGGTATCAATACTTACAATAGTTCCCTCTCGCTTGTACCTCATATCCAGATCGCCTCCATTTTGCAGTTTGTAACCACAACGCAGAATCTCACCGGCAACAGTGCCTCTCTCGGCTGATACGCGAGGCGCGAATATCGCCAACTCGAACTCACCTACCGGCCCACGCCCGGTTTGCGAAACACCGTGCCATTCGCCCTCTCCACTTGCTGTCGGGGCTTTATAGGCACCGGCTGCCAACTCCTTGATGTCAGCGGGACTCGGGCAGTACTCGGTAACATTTGCCAAAGCCTGGCCGGACACCAGAAACGATACGCACATCAACAACTGTTTAACTTTCATAAAAACGTCCCTGTAACCAACAACTGAAATTTGGTTTAGCTTATTACGCAAAGCCAAGCGCTACGCCTTATTGATACTACCGACCCAAGGCGCACACTCAACTATCAGTTCTGTAGGAACGTTCGTTTTATACAGAGAGAAATGTGCTATTCAGCGAAAACGGCTATCCCTATCAGGTGCGCGGGTAACAACTGCTTTCAAACAAATGGATTATTACAACAATTTACTTTGCGTAAACCGTTACAGCGCCCACAAAAAAACCGTGCCCGGATCGCTCCGGTGCACGGTTTTTTTTAACAAGTCTTACTTGTTAACAGCGTCGGTCAGGCCTTTGGCCACAACCAGCTTGATCACTTTCTTGGCAGCGATTTCGATGGCAGCGCCAGTCGAAGGGTTACGGCCAGTACGGGCAGGGCGCTCAGTCACTTTCAGCTTGCCGATACCTGGCAGAGTGATTTCGCCGCCGTTTTCCAGCTGATCGGCAACGATTTGGCCCAGTTGGTCCAGAGCGTTACGCGCGGTGGTTTTCGGCGCGTCGATAGCTTCAGCGATGTCGGCGATCAGTTGGTCTTTAGTAAGAGCCATTTAGTGTTCCTTCCCTATCAAATTCATATGGATTGCAGAGTGCAATGTCAGCTATCGAGCCCGATCTTCTGGATCTGGCACCCTCGGCCAAATAACCTCGGGATCGGGGTTATAGATACCGAAATCAGGGTTTGGTTCGACCTGACAAATGCTGACTGCACGCTTAACGCAGTGACTTCGCGCAAGACCGGGCAAAGCTAGCACACAGACGTGGAAATATCCGCCTCTAGCTACCCATTTGGTCAGCTTTATTGCGCTAAAACAGGAAAAAACTGCATAAGCGCCGTCGGTCGCCCGTCAATTGCCCTTCGCACCGCGCCAAAACCAGTGGTTGCGGTACACTGGGCGCTTTTTCGGGGGAGCGCGCCCTCCTCTCTTCATTCAGCCGAGAAGCCCATGCCGATCCGTCATTGCATCGTCCACCTGATCGACAAAAAACCCGACGGCACACCTGCAGTTCTCCACGCCCGCGACTCTGAACTGGCTGAGTCTGCGGCCATCGAGAACATGCTCGCCGACCTCAACGAAAGCTATAACGCCAAACAGGGTAAAGCCTGGGGCCTGTTCCATCCGGAATCCGGCGCGTTCCCGTTCAGCGGCTGGCTTAAGGAGTACCTCGAGGGCGGTCAGGATTTCACTGCGTTCAGCCGCGTGGCGGTCGAGCATCTGCAGAAACTGATGGAGGAGTCGAACCTGTCGGTCGGCGGCCACGTGCTGTTCGCACACTATCAGCAAGGCATGACCGACTACCTGGCCATCGCCCTGCTGCACCACAGTGAAGGCGTGGCCGTAACCGACGAACTGGACGTGACCCCATCCCGCCACCTCGACCTTGGCCAGTTGCACCTGGCGGCGCGGATCAACGTTTCCGAGTGGCAGAACAACAAACAGTCCAAGCAGTACATTTCGTTCATCAAAGGCAAGAACGGCAAAAAGGTTTCGGAGTATTTCCGCGACTTCATTGGCTGCCAGGAAGGCGTCGACGGTCCGGGTGAAACCCGCACCCTGCTCAAGGCCTTCAGTGATTTCGTTGAAAGCGAAGACCTGCCGGAAGACGACGCCCGCGAGAAGACCAAGACCCTGGTGGATTACGCCAGTAGCCAGGCCAAGCTCGGTGAGCCGATGGGCCTGGAAGAGTTGTCGGGGCTGATCGACGAAGAACGCCCGAAGGCTTTCTACGATCACATCCGCAACAAGGATTACGGCCTCTCGCCGGAAATCCCGGCCGATAAACGCACCCTGAACCAGTTCCGCCGATTCACTGGTCGCGCCGAAGGCCTGTCGATCAGTTTCGAAGCACACTTGCTGGGCTCGAAGATCGAGTACGACGAGGAAGCCGGCACGTTGATCATCAAGGGCCTGCCCACTTCGCTCACCGATCAGCTGAAGCGTCGCAACTGATGCTCGGCGGCGTACTGAAGAAATTCCTGCTGATCCTGCTGGTGGTCGTGGCCTATCAGAACTGGGGCAAGATCGAGCGGGTGTTCAATCCATCGCAAGTGGTGTCGGCGCAGACGCAGGCCAAGGCCAACGTTGTGCTCTACGCCACCGAATGGTGTGGTTACTGCAAGCTGACCCGGCGCTTCCTCGATCAGAAAGGCATTGCGTACAAGGAGTTCGACATCGAGAAGGATGCTGCCGCGCGCGAGGACTATCAGGCGCTGGGTGGTGGGGGCATTCCGATCATCGATGTGAACGGGACGCTGATTCGCGGGTATGACCCGGATGCGATTCTGGCTGCGTTGAAGTAACTATGGGAGCGAGCTTGCTCGCGATGAGGCCAACACAGCCAACAATTTTGTCGAATGTCAGTCCGCCATCGCGAGCAAGCTCGCTCCCACAAAGTTTTTTTTCAGCAGGCTTCGATCCGGAAACCAAACCGCGGGAAGTGCACATGCACCACACCGCCGCGTTCGTCCTCTCGCCGCACAATCAGTTCTTCGCGGCCGGCAAACAGTAATTCCCCCGCCACCGGATCAACACCATAGTCCGTGGCCGCGATGACCACCTGCTGACCCGCCGTGAACCCGTTGGGATCGACGAACTGCTCATCCGGCAATGCCGCTGGCGTGGACGTGCGCGCCACTGCCAGAGCCTCCTCGGAGCTCATCTCGCTGGATGCGCCATGACCGAAGCCCAATACCCGCGCATGCCATGCATTGACTGCCGGATAAGCTTCGACCAGCGGAGCCGTCACCGGCGTGGCCTTGAGGAACCAGAGGCAATGAGCCAGGGCGAAGTCGGCAATCGACGGCTCGCCAAACAGGTAGTCACCCTCCTCGCGCTGCAACTGCTGTTCCAGACGCGACATGATCGTCGGCCACTGGTGCTTCGCCTGTTCGGTAGACAATTTTGTCGCGCTACCACCACTGAACAAACCGGCGCGGTCGGCCAGGAACGCCTTGATCGCTTCCTGCGGTAAATTACCGAAACGCACGGCAATCGATTCCGGCTGGAACACAAGGCTCACCGCATGCTGGAACACCACCGAATCAGCCCAGGCGGCAAAGGACGCGGCGATCATTTCCTGACCTTCCGGGAAGAACGCCGGCAAGGCCTTTTCCTGCTCCAGTCGCCGGGCAATCAATGCCGTGTCGCAATAGATATCGGCACCGACCTGCAACACCGGTGTCTTGCGGTAGCCACCGGTCAACGCCGTGAGATCCGGTTTTGGCATCACTGGCGAGATCTTCACCGAGCGCCAGGACAAGCCCTTGAAGCCCAACAGCAGGCGGGCCTTCTCGGCAAAGGGGGACGTCGGGTAATGATGCAGAATCAACTCGGACATGCTCGGCTCCGCCGCAAGGATCAGGAGTCCGCAGCTTAGCGCGCAATCACCTGGCAGCCTACAGATCTGCCTGATGGGAACCGATCAGTCAGAGTGATAAGCCAGGGGCGGCGCTCGCTGCGCTCGCCACCAGGCATTCCTTGGCGCTCTTCTTGAGTTTCTTGATTAGCCGCTCCTGACGCAACGCATCGCTTTTGTCGCGACAGCGTTCGGTGTAGACCAGGGCCATGGCCGGGCTGGAAAGAAAGAATCGCGCGCCCTTGCCGCTTTGATGCTTGGCGAAGCGACGCACGGGATCATCGCTGATCCCACAATAGAGCGAACCGTTGGCCGCGCGAACGAGGTAGACGAACCAGGTTTTGTCGACAGGGCTTTCGCTGAGGGTGGTCACGTAACGATCAGGGCTTGAAGGAAAACAAGCCGCGATCTTATCAGCGACTGGCCTGGAATGCCTTCAGCCCCTTCAGGGCCTGTGAGCGAACGGCGTTGCGAACAAGTGGCGTCCAGCCCAGCAGCAGGCCTTTGAAACCCAGGGCCTGACGTGACCATGTCCACAGATCGAAACTGTCGTGATGCTCGCAGATCTTGCCATCGCGAAAGACAAAGCGTGCCTGGATGTCATTGACCACGGTATTGCCAGTCTGGCTGAACAGATAGGTCGCGACCCAATGGGCGCCACCGATATGATCATCGGCACGGACATGATCGAAGGTCAGGGAGAAATCCTTGGCGCGGGTGGTGAGCATGCACCACATATCGCCAGCATCACGACCACGAAGCTCGCCGAACGCCGGGTCACTGAACACCACGTCATCGGTGTAGCAGGCAGCCATCGCCTCGCCGTCGAGACGCTGGAAGGCCTGGTAGAAACGGGTGATCAAGGCGCTGTGGACTTCACTCATGGGCAGACTCCCTGTTGTGCAATGGGTATCGAAAGATTGCCTGCACGATAGTCTGCAAATGGGTCGAACACTATCGGCATTCGCAAGACGAATACCGACAGTGTGCGGGAATCAGACCTTTTCGCTTTCGACCTGCACGTACAACGCACGTCCGGCCCCCAGGCCGGCGAGGATCGCACCAAGGCCGATGACACCGAAGATCCAGCCCACGGCCGTCCAGCCGCCGGTCCAGTCATGCACGATGCCGACCGCAAACGGCCCCATGGACGCCAGGGTGTAACCGAAGCCCTGGGCCATGCTCGACAGGTTCGCCGCGACGTGGGAGTCCCGCGAGCGCAGCACGATCAGGGTCAATGCCAGGCTGAACGTGGCGCCCTGCCCCAGCCCCAGCACAATCGCCCAGCCCCACAGACCTTCAATCGGGGCGTACAGGCAACCGAACAGACCGCCGAGGGTCAGGGCCATCACGATCACAATCGCCAGGCGTTGATCCTTGCCGCGCGTCGCCAGCCATGGCGCGGCGAGGGAGCTGACCAGTTGAACGATCACCGAACCCGACAGCACCAGACCGGCCTGGGTCGGAGTCAGGCCGCGTCCGATCAGGATCGACGGCAACCAGCCGAACACGATGTAGGCCAGGGACGATTGCAGGCCCATGTACAAGGTCACTTGCCAGGCCAGCGGATCGCGCAGCAATCCGCGAACCCGGTAGGCGACGTTGTGCGCGCCGTGTTTCTGGCCGACTTGCGGCAACCAGAACAGTGCGGCCGCTAATGCCGGAATAACCCAGAAGCCGAGGCCCATCGCCCAATTCTTGTCGAAGTGTTCACTCAACGGCACGGTCGCACCCGCCGCCATCGCCGCGCCCAGGCACAGGGCCATGGTGTAGACACCGGTCATGGTCCCGGCCTGTTTCGGGAAGTCGCGCTTGACGATGCCCGGCAGCAACACGCCAATCACGCCGATGCTGGCACCGGCCAGCACACTGCCGGCAAACAGACCGATTTCACCGAACGAACTGCGCAGGATGATCCCGCCCGCCAGGGTCAGAAGAATGCCCAGCACCACCCGCTCCGCACCAAATCGCCGCGCCAGCACGGGTGCCAACGGCGCAAACAGGCCAAGGCAAAGCACCGGCAACGTGGTCAGCAACCCCGCCGCGGACGCCGACAAGCCAAGGGACTTCGAGACCTCGCTGAGCATCGGCGCCATGCTCGACAGCGCCGGGCGCAGGTTCAGCGCCACCAGAATCAGGCCCAGCAGCAACAGCCAGGGCCGGTGCAGAACCGGGTGAGCTTGCTGGACCTGTTCGTCATCGGCCTCGGCATCGATCAGCAACTCTTCCAGCTCGGCCGAACGTTTGAGGGCTGTGGATAACTCACTGCGGTGCATGGACTTCTCGGTTTCAAGGTTCATTGATCAACTGCCTCGACAGGGCTTTGGCTCGTTCCGGGTCGCGTTGCTCAACGGCATCGAGCAACTCGATATGCAGGTCGAACACTTCCTGACGGCGCGGGACGATGTTCAGGATCTGGCGCAATTGGGCGCCGACGACGCTGGAGAAATAGCGATACAACTCGCTGAGAGTCGGGTTGTGTGCGGCGTCCACCAGACGGCGGTGAAATACCAGGTCGCAGGCGATGTAGGTGTCGAGATCGCCGTGATAGTGGCTGCCGCTGACACTCAGGGCCTCGCGCAATGCCACCAGGTCTTCATCGGTTCGGCGCACTGCCGCCAGGCCAATGGCCTCGACTTCGAGGATGTGCCGGGTTTCCCGGGCCTGCTCAAGAGAACAACGGGACAGCGCCTTCAAAGTATCGAGCGGATCGACCACCGCCCGCAGGTAACTGCCGTCGCCCTGACGGATTTCGATCAACCCGGAAAACGCCAACACGCGCATGGCTTCGCGCACGGTGTTGCGACTGATGCCCAGCTCGGCGGACAACTCAGGCTCGGTGGGCAAGCGCTGGCCCACGACCCAGGTGCCCTGGTTGATGCGCAGGCGCAACTGATCCAGGGCCTGATCGACCAGGGATCGTTTCACTAATGGAGAAATTTCTGACATGGAATTCGCCCTGTCATCCAATCATAGGATGAATTTTCTGACATGTTAGTCAACATATCCCAGAACGGCAACAGCCCCCTTGTAGGAGCGAGCTTGCTCGCGATGGTCGTCAACGATAACGCTGGTTGGCAGGCACCCCGCGGCGCTCTCCAGTCCATCGCGAGCAAGCTCGCTCCTACAGGGGTATGAGTTTTCCGCAGGCAAAAATAAACCCGGAACTCAGTCCGGGTTTATTTCAGTGCCTGGGGTTGATCAATGCAGGATCTGGCTCAGGAACAGCTTGGTGCGCTCGTTCTGCGGCTTGTCGAAGAAGTCGTTCGGCGCAGCCTGTTCGACGATTTCGCCCTTGTCCATGAAGATCACGCGGTTGGCCACGGTACGCGCGAAGCCCATTTCATGGGTCACGCAGAGCATGGTCATGCCGTCTTCGGCCAAGCCGATCATGGTGTCCAGTACCTCTTTCACCATCTCCGGGTCGAGTGCCGAGGTCGGTTCGTCGAACAGCATGATCTTCGGCTTCATGCACAGCGCGCGAGCGATCGCCACACGCTGTTGCTGACCGCCGGACAGTTGCCCCGGGTACTTGTGCGCCTGCTCCGGAATGCGTACGCGTTCCAGGTAGTGCATGGCAATTTCCTCGGCCTTGCGCTTGGGCATCTTGCGCACCCACATCGGCGCCAGGGTGCAGTTCTGCAAGATGGTCAGGTGCGGGAACAGGTTGAAGTGCTGGAACACCATGCCGACTTCACGGCGGATCGCTTCGATCTGCTTGAGGTCGTTGGTCAGCTCCACGCCATCGACCACGATGCGGCCCTGCTGGTGCTCTTCCAGACGGTTGAGACAGCGGATGGTGGTGGACTTTCCGGAACCCGACGGGCCGCACAGCACGATACGCTCGCCCTGCTTGACGTTGAGGTTGATGTCCTTGAGTACGTGAAACTGACCGTACCACTTGTTCACGCCCTGCATCTGAATAATGCCTTCAGGGCTCACAGGCTGTTTGATTGCTTCGCTCATCACAAAACTTCCTAAATTAGGTAGCGACTTAGCGCTTGTGGCCAGTGTCGAGCTTGCGTTCCAGATGCATGGAATAGCGCGACATACCAAAACAGAAAATCCAGAACACCAGGGCGGCGAACACATAGCCTTCGGTGGCCATGCCCAGCCATTTCGGGTCGGCGGCGGCTTGCTTGACGCTGTTGAGCAAGTCGAACAGGCCGATGATGATCACCAGGCTCGTATCCTTGAACAGCGCAATGAAGGTGTTGACGATGCCGGGGATCACCAGTTTCAGGGCCTGCGGCAGAATCACCAGCCCCATGCTGCGCCAGTAACCCAGGCCCATCGCCGCCGCCGCTTCGTACTGTCCCTTGGGAATTGCTTGCAGACCACCGCGCACCACTTCGGCCACGTAGGCCGACTGGAACAGGATCACGCCGATCAGCGCCCGCAGCAGCTTGTCGAAGTTCATGCCTTCCGGCAGGAACAACGGCAGCATCACCGAGGACATGAACAGCACCGTGATCAACGGCACGCCGCGCCAGAACTCGATGAAGGTCACGCAGACCACGCGAATCGCCGGCATGTTCGAACGACGGCCCAGCGCCAGGACGATCCCCAGCGGCAACGCACCGGCGATGCCGACGGTGGCAATCACCAGGGTCAGCATCAGGCCGCCCCACTGGCTGGTCGCCACGGCGTCCAGACCCAATACGCCGCCATGCAGCAGACACCAGGCAATGATCGGGTACAGCACCAGGAAGCTCAGCCCGTACACCGCCTTATGGTGAAAGCGCGAGATGAACAACGGCGCCACGCCGACAATTGCCAGCCACACCGTCAGGTCCACGCGCCAGCGCAGTACCGGAGGGTAGTAGCCGTACATGAACTGGCCGAAGCGCTGTTGGATGAACACCCAGCAGGCGCCCTCCTTCGTGCAGTCGGCCTGGCTGGTGCCGACCCAGTTGGCGTCAAGGATCGCCCACTGCAGGATCGGCGGTACCACCAGGTAGATGAGGTAGAACGCAAACAGGGTCAGCAGGGTGTTGAGCCAGCTGGAGAACATGTTCGCACGCATCCACGCCATCGGGCCGAAGACCTTGGCCGGCGGTGGCATGTCGGGTTTGAAAGTATGAGTACTCATGCGCTTTTCCTTACCGCTCGATCAGCGCAATGCGCTTGTTGTACCAGTTCATCAGCAGGGAAATGCTGATACTGATCGCCAGGTACACGCTCATGGTGATGGCAATCACCTCGATCGCCTGGCCGGTCTGGTTGAGCACGGTCCCGGCAAACAGCGAGACCATTTCCGGATAACCGATACCGGCCGCCAGCGAGGAGTTCTTCGCCAGGTTCAGGTATTGGCTGGTCAGCGGCGGGATGATCACGCGCAGGGCTTGCGGGATGATCACCTTGCGCAGGGTCGGACCGTTGCGCAGGCCGAGGGAATGCGCCGCCTCGGTCTGGCCGTGGCTGACCGACTTGATGCCCGAACGCACGATTTCGGCGATGAACGCCGCGGTGTACACGGTCAAAGCCAGCGTCAGCGCCAGCAGTTCCGGGATCAACACCCAGCCGCCGACGAAGTTGAAGCCTTGCAGCTTCGGCATTTCCCAGTGCACCGGAGCACCGAAAATCAGCGCGCACAGCGCAGGGATGACCAGGAAAATCGCAAGGCCAACCCAGAACTTGTGGAACGGCACACCGGTGGCTTCGAAGCGCTTGGTGGCCCAGCGGCTCATCAGCACGATGGCGACGATGGCGACTACAACGCTGGTCACAAACGGCCAGAAGCCGTCCGCCATCAACGCGGCCGGCATGTTCAGGCCACGGCTGCTGACGAAGAAGGTGTCGCCGAAGTTATGACTGTTGCGCGGCCCCGGCATGGTCAGGAACACCGCGAAGTACCAGAACAGGATCTGCAGCAGCGGCGGAATGTTGCGGAAGACTTCCACATACACCGTCGCCAGCTTGGCGATGATCCAGTTCTTCGACAGCCGCGCCACACCCACGATGAAACCCAGGATCGTCGCCAGGATCACGCCGATGAAGGTCACCAGCAAGGTGTTGAGCAGACCAATGACAAACACCCGGGCGTATGTGTCCGCTTCGGTGTAGTCGATCAGGTGTTGAGCGATGCCGAAACCGGCACTGCGCTCCAGAAAGTCGAAACCGGAGGTAATGCCCCGGTGTTGCAGGTTGGTCTGGGTGTTATCGAACAGATACCAGCCCAGCGAGACCACCGCGATAATCGTGATGATCTGGAATACCCAAGCACGCACGCGTGGATCGCTGAGGCTGAGCCTCTGCTTTGGTGCGCCGATTGAATTTTGCATGAAGTGCCCCGGAAATAATGGAACAGAACATCACCCGGTGGTTGGCCCACCGGGTGATAGAACCATCAGCGCACTGGTGGTGCGTATTGAATGCCGCCAGCGTTCCACAGAGCGTTCAGCCCGCGGTCGATTTCCAGCGGAGTGCTCTTGCCGAGGTTTTTCTCGAACACTTCGCCGTAGTTGCCGACTTGCTTGATGATCTGCACGACCCAGTCTTTCTTCACTTTCAGGTCTTTGCCGTATTCACCGTCGGTACCCAGCAGACGGGCAACGTCAGGGTTCTTGGTGCCCTTGGCTTCGGCTTCGACGTTCTTCGAAGTGATGCCGGCCTCTTCAGCGTTGAGCATGGCGTAGCCAGTCCAGCGCACGATGGCCAGCCACTCGTCGTCGCCATTACGCACGACCGGGCCCAGAGGCTCCTTGGAAATGGTTTCCGGCAGAACCACGTAGTCCTTCGGTGAAGCCAGCTTGCTGCGCTGGGCGAACAGCTGGGATTTGTCGGAGGTCAGTACGTCGCAACGACCGGATTCCAGCGACTTGGCGCTTTCGTCGGAGGTGTCGAAGGTGATCGGGGTGTATTTCAGGCCGTTGCCGCGGAAGTAGTCGGAAACGTTCAGCTCGGTAGTAGTACCGGCCTGGATGCAGATGGTTGCACCGTCCAGTTCCTTGGCGCTCTTGACGCCCAGCTTGTTGTTTACCAGGAAGCCGATACCGTCGTAGTAGGTAATGAAGCCCGGGAATTTCAGGCCCATGCCCGCGTCACGGGAGCTGGTCATGGTGGTGTTGCGCGACAGAATGTCGATTTCGCCGGACTGCAGCGCGGTGAAGCGCTCCTTGGCGTTCAACTGGCTGAACTTGACCTTGGTCGCGTCGCCGAAGACTGCCGCCGCTACTGCACGGCAGTAGTCAGCATCGATACCCACGATCTTGCCGGTGGAATCCGGAACCGAGAAGCCTGGCAAGCCATCGCTGACGCCACACTGCACGAAACCTTTCTTCATCACTGCATCCAGGGTTGCGCCCGCCTGGGCAAACCCGCTGACACCGAGTACTGCGGCTGCAGTCACGATAGCCAGGGTGGATTTCAACATCTTCATTCAAACCTCCAGTTTTGCTCTTGTTGTGTCGGAGCGTGAGTCCTGTCGCACCCTTTTGAGGCGTAGTCGACCCGTGTTGGCTTGTTTTTGGGGTCAACCGACGTAAGACGTTAGCTATGAGTCTAGTAGGAGAAAATCCACGTCATGGAAAACTCACTCTCACCAGTCGGCCGAACGGGCTGTAGCCCTTTCACGTTCGCGAAGCCCCATATCGGCCTTTGGCGAACATCCATCACCGGATTCTTTTCAATCCCACTAATAACCTTGGCCTGATAGTGTTACCGACAGGCGTGGGATTTTTCATACAGACTTCGCCATAGCAAAGCCCGTACCACACTGCTCTCCGAAGCGGTTCAGCTGCAGGTCAATAGCAAAACTTGTAACCTTGCGACATCTTCGTAACTGATCAACCAGACACGCACTCAGCCTTAGCACTCAATGAGAGCGCACGCACACTTTTGGAGCAGCCATGACCAACCCCTTGATTCTTGAACCCGTCAAGACCGCAGATGCCTGCGTTATCTGGCTGCACGGCCTGGGTGCCGATCGCTACGACTTCCTGCCAGTGGCCGAAGCCCTGCAGGAAACCCTGTTGAGCACCCGCTTTGTTTTGCCCCAGGCGCCGAGCCGCGCCGTCACCATCAATGGCGGATACGAGATGCCGAGCTGGTACGACATATTGGCCATGAGCCCCGCGCGCGCGATCAACCGCGAGCAATTGGAAGAATCTGCCAACTGGATCATCGAACTGATCGAAACGCAGAAGGCCAGCGGAATAGACGCCTCGCGAATTTTCCTGGCAGGTTTTTCACAGGGTGGTGCGGTGGTGCTCCACACCGCGTTTCTGAAATGGCAGGGACCACTGGGTGGCGTACTCGCCCTCTCCACTTATGCACCGACTTTCAGTGACCAACTGGAAATGTCCGCCAGCCAGCAGCGCATTCCAGTGCTGTGCCTGCACGGCCAGTACGACGATGTGGTGCAGAACTCGATGGGGCGCAGCGCCTACGAGCATTTGAAGCTGCGTGGTGTCACCGTGACATGGCAGGAATACCCAATGGGTCACGAAGTGTTACCCGAAGAAATTCGCGACATCGGCGTCTGGCTCGCCGAGCGCTTGCGTTAAGCATTTCTGTTTAAAAGCGCCCTTTGATCCATCCCACTACGCCGCGCCCGATTCTTGCATTACACTGCCCGGCGTACATTCCTTAACCAATTGATGAGATGACCGTGCTCAAAGCACTCAAGAAAATGTTCGGTAAAAGCGAGACTGAGCAACTCGCGCCAGTCCCCAGCGCTCCGTCTCACGCTCCCGGCCACCGCACCGACGGCAATCAGTCTGAACGGACCGCCACCACGACTGCACCCAAGCACGAGCCGAAGACCGTAGAAGACGCCCAGCCTGTGGCGATCACAGCCCCGGAGCAGCCGCGCAGCGACACGCCGAAACCCGCCAAACCGCGCCGCGAACCCAAGCCCAAGGCACCGGTCATCCCATGGAAACTCGAAGACTTCGTCGTCGAACCCCAGGAAGGCAAGACCCGCTTCCACGATTTCAAACTCGCCCCTGAACTGATGCACGCCATCCAGGATCTGGGCTTCCCGTATTGCACGCCGATCCAGGCACAGGTACTGGGCTTCACCCTCGCGGGCAAAGACGCCATCGGCCGCGCCCAGACCGGTACCGGCAAGACCGCTGCGTTCCTGATCTCGATCATCACCCAGTTGCTGCAAACCCCGCCGCCGAAAGAGCGCTACATGGGTGAGCCACGGGCACTGATCATCGCGCCGACCCGCGAACTGGTGGTGCAGATCGCCAAGGACGCCGCCGACCTGACCAAGTACACCGGCCTCAACGTCATGACGTTCGTCGGTGGCATGGACTTCGACAAGCAGCTCAAGCACCTCGAAGCCCGCCACTGCGACATCCTCGTGGCCACGCCGGGCCGCCTGCTGGACTTCAATCAGCGCGGCGACGTGCATCTGGACATGGTCGAAGTGATGGTGCTGGACGAAGCCGACCGCATGCTCGACATGGGCTTCATCCCGCAAGTGCGCCAGATCATTCGCCAGACGCCGCCGAAGTCCGAGCGCCAGACGCTGCTGTTCTCCGCGACCTTCACCGAAGACGTGATGAACCTGGCCAAGCAATGGACCACCGATCCGTCGATCGTCGAGATCGAGTCGCAGAACGTTGCCAACGAAAACGTCGAGCAGCACATCTACGCGGTGGCCGGTGCCGACAAGTACAAGCTGCTCTACAACCTGGTCAACGACAATGGTTGGGAGCGGGTCATTGTCTTCGCCAACCGCAAGGATGAAGTGAGGCGCATCGAAGAACGCCTGGTGCGCGACGGCATCAACGCCGCGCAACTGTCCGGCGACGTGCCGCAGCACAAGCGCATCAAGACCCTCGAAGGCTTCCGCGAAGGCAAGATCCGCGTACTGGTCGCCACCGATGTGGCCGGTCGCGGTATCCACATCGACGGCATCAGCCACGTGATCAACTTCACCCTGCCGGAAGTGCCGGACGACTACGTGCACCGCATCGGTCGTACCGGTCGTGCGGGTGCCGATGGCGTATCCATCAGCTTTGCCGGTGAAGACGACTCCTACCAGCTACCGTCCATCGAGGAAAAGCTGGGGCGCAAGATCAGCTGTGAAACGCCACCGACGCATCTGTTGCGGCCCGTTGAACGCAAGCGTCCTCATTAAGCGACGCTGAAAAGACAAGCGCAGCCGGAAACGGACTGCGCTTTTTTTCGCCCGGCTTTTTTTCAACAGGAGCTTGCTAGCGATAACTAAAAGTCCATAATAGACAAATTAGTTTAATTCCAACTCCGGAGCCGACCATGTCCAGCACGCCCCAAGTGATCCCCCAAGCCCAGGCTCGCGAGCTACTGGCGCAGGTCGATGTACCGCAGATCCTGCGCAAACTGTTCCGCGAGCTGGCCGCCGGGCAGGCCGTACAACCGGCGCAGCAACTGGTGGAGTTTCCACAGGGCGCCGGCGATTTCATCAACTACCTGGGCGTGTTGGCTGAAGACGGCGTGTACGGGATCAAGACGTCACCGTACATCGTCCGTGAACAGGGGCCGCTGGTGACTGCATGGACGCTGCTGATGTCGATGCAGACCGGCCAGCCGCTGTTGTTGTGCGATGCCGGAGAACTGACCACCGCGCGCACGGCGGCCACCACCGCCGTGGCAGTCGATGCCCTCGCGCCACTCACAGCCAATCGTCTGGCCATCATCGGCAGCGGTAAAGTGGCCCAGGCGCACCTGCACTACGTGAAAGGCCTGCGCGACTGGCAGAGCATCTGCCTGTACTCGCCGAGCTTGAGCGAAGATGCCGAAACCGTGAGTCTGCTGAAAAACATCGAGCCACGCCTGAACATCGTCGACAGTCGCGAAGCTGCCGTTCAGGACGCCGACGTGATCATGCTCTGCACCTCGTCCGCCGGTCCGGTGATCGATCCATCGAGCTTGCGCAAACCGGCGTTGATCACCTCCATCAGCACCAATGCGCCGCGTGCCCACGAAGTGCCGCCACAGAGCCTCAACGACATGCAGGTGTTCTGCGACTATCGCCTGACCACCCCGGGCTCGGCCGGTGAAATGCTGATCGCCGCCGAACGGCACGGCTGGGACAAGGGCGCGATTGTCGGCGACCTGCCCGACCTGCTCAGCGAGAAGGTGCAGCGCCCCGACTACGACTGTCACGTGTTTTTCCGCTCCATCGGCCTGGGCCTGGAAGACATTGCGCTGGCCAATGCCATCTATCGCCTGCAGCACTAACCCCCACCCTGTAGGAGCGAGCTTGCTCGCGAAGGTGTGTCAGTCGACACAGTGGTGCCTGATCCACCATCGCGAGCAAGCTCGCTCCTACAAGGGTACCGAACCATTGGCATCGCGCGTTATCAGGAGACGTTCATGAGCCAGGCAGATTTCATCATCATCGGCGGCGGAATTGCCGGTGCTTCCACAGGTTTCTGGTTGTCGCAGCACGGCCGCGTGATCGTGCTCGAACGCGAATCCCATCCGGCCTATCACTCCACCGGCCGTTCGGCGGCGCTGTACACCGCGGCCTACGGCACCCCGCAAGTGCGGGCGCTGACCCTGGCCAGCCGGGACTTTTTCGACAACCCGCCCAGCGGTTTCTGCGAACATCCGCTGCTGACCCCGCGCGGCGAAATGACCGTGGACTTGACCGGTGACCCGGACGAACTGAACAGGCAATACCAGAGCGCAAAAACCACGGTGCCGGAGATGCAATTGCTCGGCACCGACGAGGCCTGCGCGCTGGTGCCGATCCTGCGCCGGGAAAAGGTCCACGGCGCCATCTACGACCCGACCGCCAGCGACATCGACACCGACGCCCTGCACCAGGGCTATTTGCGCGGTATCCGCCGCAACCAGGGCGAAGTGCATACCGACAGCGAAGTCGTCGGCCTGAGCCGCGACGAACAAGGTGTATGGCACGTTCAGACCAACAGCCAGACGTTCAACGCGCCAATCATCATCAACGCCGCCGGCGCCTGGGCCGACAAGATCGGCGAACTGGCCGGCGCCAAGCCCCTGGGCCTGCAACCCAAACGCCGTGCCGCGTTCATCTTCGCCGGCCCCGAAGGCGTTGACATCCACCATTGGCCGATGCTGGTCAGCCTCGACGAATCCTTCTACATGAAACCCGATGCCGGGATGTTCCTCGGCTCGCCGGCCAACGCCGACCCGGTGGACCCCCACGACGTGCAGCCCGAAGAGCTGGACATTGCCATGGGCATCTACCAGATCGAAGAAGCCACGACCCTGACCATTCGCCGCCCGACCCGCACCTGGGCCGGCCTGCGCAGCTTCGTCAGCGACGGCGACCTGTTGTCCGGCTTCGACCCACAGGTAGCGGGGCTGTTCTGGGTCGCGGCACAAGGCGGTTATGGCATCCAGACTTCGCCGGCCATGGGCCAGGCCAGCGCGGCACTGGTGCGCGGTGCAGCGTTGCCCGAGTCGCTCGGCCGTTTCGGCCTGAATGCCGAAATGCTCTCCCCTGCCCGCCTCGGCTGATCCTGATCCTCAGGTGACGTGTCCACACGATTACGGCACACTTTCAGCGCCCCTTTGATGGGGCGCTGACGCTGCCTGGAGTTCCACTGTATGAACGCCCCCGAAAAAGACTCGGCCCTGGACGACACGTCCCTGGATAACTTCCACGCGATAGCCGACGCCATCGCCACGTTGTTTTTCCCCCACGCCGAAGTGGTGCTGCACGACCTGCGCACGCAAAAGGTCGACTACATCGCCAACAACCTCTCCAAACGGGAAATCGGCGACGACTCGGCGCTGGAAGACATGCTCAGCGACGATGTCAGCGAACGAAACATCGGACCGTACGAAAAGCTCAATTGGGATGGTCAGAAGATTCGCAGCCTCAGCACGGTGCTACGGGACAGCGAAAGTCGTCCGCTGGCGGTGCTGTGCATCAACCTGAATATTTCGTTGTTCGAAAATGCCAAGGCCGCTTTGGACCTGTTCCTGTCGCCGACCAAACTGATCCCGCAACCGGATGCACTGTTTCGCGATGACTGGCAGGAGCGGATCAACACCTTCCTCCACGCCTGGCTGCGTGAGCGCCAGTTGAGCCTGAATCTGCTGACCCGCGACCACAAGCGTGAACTGGTGCTGGCGTTGCACGCCGAAGGCGCGTTCAAGGGCAAAAGCGCCTCGAACTACGTGGCCAATGTACTGAACATGGGCCGGGCGACGGTGTACAAGCATTTGAAGGAATTGAAGGGCTAGGCCCTGATATTTGTATTGCTTGATCTGGCCTCTTCGCGAGCAAGCCCGCTCCCACACTGGTTCTGCGTCGAACACAAAATCTGTGTTTGATAGAGATCCATTGTGGGAGCGGGCTTGCTCGCGAAAGCGGACTATCAGTCGCCGTAAATGTCGGACTTGAAGTACTTGTCCGAAATCTTCTGGTACTCACCACTGGCGCGAATGCCATCAATGGCCGTGTTCAGCTCGCTGACCAACTCGGTGTTGCCCTTGCGCACTGCAATCCCGGCACCCTCGCCCACATATTTCGGATCTTTGAGCTCCGGCCCGACAAAGGCGTAACCCTTGCCACGGGGCATCGACAGGAAGTCATTCAGTGGAATGGTGTCGGCAAAAATCGCGTCGAGGCGACCGGCGGCCAGGTCCATGTAGATTTCTTCGTTGTTGCTGTAGCGCTTGACGTTGATGCCCTTGGGCTCGAACACCTCGGAGGCGTAACGGTCGGTGGTGGTGGCGCGCTGCACACCGACAGTCTTGCCCTTGAGGCTGGCGTACTGGTCATCCACCACCGCGCCGTCCTTCATCACCAGACGCGACGAAGTGAAATAGTACTTGTGGGTGAAGTCCACCGACTTCTTGCGGTCTTCATTGATGGTCATGGACGACAGCGCCATGTCGATTTTCTTCACCTTCAGGGACGGAATCAGACCATCGAACTCACCTTCGACCCACACACACTTGGCCTTCATCTGTGCGCACAAGGCATTGCCGATGTCATAGTCGAAACCGACGATTTCGCCTTTGTCGGTTTTCGAGGCGAACGGTGGATACGCCGCTTCGATACCGATGCGCAGGGTTTTCTCGGCGGCGAACACAGAGCTGCACGCCAACAGGCTCAGGGCCAGACCGGTGATGAGGGGGAACTTCTTCATGTTCGTTTTCTCGCGGTTGTTGTTGGTTTGGCAAGACAGAAGAAAAAGCTGAAACGGGTGGAAACTTTTTTGTACTTATAATTCCATACTGGACTTTTATGTATGAACCGTCAATGAGGTAAATGCAGCCCGTTCCGGCCGATGGTCGGGTGGTGAATCCGGGAGTGATTGGTTGAATCGAAAGGCCTCATCGCGAGCAAGCTCGCTCCCACAGTGGATCTGGATGAACACAAACTTTGTGTACGACGCAGAACCCTGTGGGAGCGGGCTTGCCCGCGAAGACGGACTAAAGAACGCCGCAGAAACTACTGCTTCCAGCGATCCGCCGCCGCATGATCACTGTCACGCCCCTCGACCCAACGCGGCCCGTCACTGGTGTTTTCTTTCTTCCAGAACGGCGCACGGGTTTTCAGGTAATCCATGACAAAGGCGCAGGCGTCGAATGCCGCCTGACGATGGGCGCTGGCCGCGCCGACGAAGACAATCGGCTCGCCCGGCTCCAGGGCGCCGATGCGGTGCAGCACTTCCAGCTTGAGCAGCGGCCAGCGCTGCTCTGCCTCGATGGCGATCTTGCCCAACGCTTTTTCAGTCATGCCGGGATAGTGTTCGAGGAACATCCCGGCGACGTCGAGGCCGTCATTGAAGTCGCGCACGTAGCCGACAAAACTCACCACTGCACCCACGCCGACATTGGCATCGTGCATGGCGTTGACTTCGGCCCCAGGGTCGAACGCCGTGGACTGCACGCGAATCGCCATGGTTCAGCCTCCGGTCACAGTCGGAAAGAACGCCACTTCATCGCCGTCGCTGACCGGTTCGTCGAGCTGGCACAGGTCTTCGTTGCGGGCGCACATCAGGTTCTGCTCACTCAACACCTCGGCACCGTCACGTTGGGCCAACAGTGCGCGGACGTCGTCGACGGTGGTGAAGTTGCCTTCTACTTTCACCGAATCCAGACCCAACGCTTCACGATAACGGGCGAAAAACTTTACGGTAACGTTCATGACTGCTCCGCCTGGAAATGTCCGCTCTTGCCGCCGACCTTCTCCAGCAAACGCACGCTTTCGATGGTCATGCCACGGTCCACGGCCTTGCACATGTCGTAGATCGTCAGCGCGGCGACGCTGGCGGCGGTCAGGGCCTCCATCTCGACGCCGGTCTGCCCTGACAGCTTGCAACGCGCCACGATGCGCACCGAATCCTCGCCTTCGGCACTGAGCTCGACCTTGACTCCGGTCAGCATCAGCGGATGGCACAGGGGAATCAGATCGCTGGTTTTCTTCGCCGCCTGGATACCGGCAATGCGTGCCACGGCAAACACATCACCCTTGGGGTGGCCGCCACTGACAATCATCTGCAGGGTTTCGGGCAGCATGCGCACCAGCGCTTGAGCGGTCGCCTCACGGAACGTCACAGCTTTTTCAGTGACGTCGACCATGTTGGCGCGACCTTGGGAATCGAGATGAGTCAGCACGGGATTACTCCTGATCAGGAGCGTCGATTGTAAACCTGCGGGTCAATTTTCCGCACGCACGATTATCGGGTCACACATCCCCTGCAGGAGCGAGCCTGCTCGCGAAAAACGCAGGAACAACGCGGGCATTCAGACAACACGCGTTATCGTTGACGTCCATCGCGAGCAGGCTCGCTCCTACAAGGGTTTTGTGTCGGACATGAAAAACCGGGCGGCTATGAGGCCGCCCGGTTTCGATGAAGCGATTACAAATGCGATTCGGCGTATTCGGCCAGGATCGAACGTGGTACCCCTTGCAAGGTGATGTGCACCCCGTTCGGGAAGTCCTTGAAGCGTTCAGTGAGGTAGGTCAGCCCGGAGCTGGTCGCGGACAGGTAAGGGGTGTCGATCTGTGCCAGGTTGCCCAGGCACACCACTTTGGAACCGGCACCGGCACGGGTGATGATGGTTTTCATCTGGTGCGGCGTGAGGTTCTGGCATTCGTCGATCAGAATCAGGCTCTGCTGGAAGCTGCGGCCCCGGATGTAGTTGAGGGATTTGAACTGCAACGGCACTTTGCTGAGGATGTAGTCGACGCTGCCATGGGTGCTTTCGTCATCCATGTGCAAGGCTTCGAGGTTGTCGGTGATGGCGCCCAGCCACGGCTCCATTTTTTCCGCCTCGGTACCGGGCAGGAAGCCGATTTCCTGATCCAGGCCCTGCACGCTACGGGTAGCGATGATGCGGCGATAACGTTTGCTGACCATGGTCTGCTCGATCGCAGCGGCCAGCGCCAGGATGGTTTTACCCGAACCCGCGGCACCCGACAGGTTGACCAGATGGATATCCGGATCGAGCAAGGCGTACAACGCCAGGCTCTGATAGATATCACGCGGCTTGAGGCCCCAGGCTTCCTGGTGCAGCAGCGGTTCCTGGTGCAGGTCGAGGATCAGCAAGCGGTCCTCTTCAATCTCCTTGATCCAGCCGACAAAGCCCTGTTCATCAATGATGAATTCGTTGATGTGCACCGCTGGCAGGTTGTCGATCAATTGCACCTGATGCCAGGTGCGGCCGTGGTCCTGACGGGTTTCGACCTTGCTCACGCGGTCCCAGAAAGAGCCGGTCATGTTGTGGTAGCCATTGGGCAGCAAGGACACGTCATCGACCAGTTGGTCGGTGCTGTAGTCCTCGGCCGCGATTCCGCAGGCGCGCGCCTTGAGGCGCATGTTGATGTCTTTGGTGACCAGCACCACGGGCTTCTTCGGATCGCGCGCGTGCAGGTCGATCAGTTGATTGATGATTTTGTTGTCGTTCAGGTGCTCGGGCAGAATCAGGTTCGGCTCGGCATGCTTGCTCATCAGAATTGACAGCAAACCCTTGGGTCCGCTTTTGCCACGCTGGATCGGCACACCCTGCTCGACGTCCTCGGGTGAGGCATCGCCCAGAGTCTTGTCGATCAGGCGGATGGCCTGGCGGCATTCGGCGGCTACGCTGTGATGCCCGCTCTTGAGCTTGTCGAGCTCTTCAAGCACGGTCATCGGGATCGCGACGTGGTGTTCTTCGAAGTTAAGCAGCGCGTTTGGATCGTGAATCAATACGTTGGTATCGAGTACATAAAGGATTGGCTGGTTGGAAGAAGAGCTACGTCCGTGATCATCCATACTCGGTCACCTTTGTGGGAGCCATTCGACGCAATACCTTGACGGTGCTGCGCCTCGAAGTGACTGCCGAATACACCTGCGGGGACTCAAGTGTTCTGCATACATGCGGGGTCTTGGAAGACGCCACCTGTGTTGCAGGTTTCGGCGGTCTGTCTTCGTAATACTCCAAAACGTGTGACAGAAAAAAGTACTTTGACGCTTTTTTGAAGTTTATTTTTCAGAGTGACCAATAACACTTGGCGGACTGCCATCACCCGTTTAAAGTCGGAAGTCCACCTGCAACGAATCCCCTTCCAAAATTGCCAAAAACCCAATGTTTACGGGGTTTTGTCATTTTCAGCGAAACGCATCCTGGCAATCCTCCCAGCCGATCCCGACAGGCGCCGTTTGCGTGACCAGCCACGGCAACGCCGTTTTCACTGCATCCTGTTTCACATTGAAATTGATCACTCCGTGCCGCCACAGCAGCATCAGGGTCAGCACCCGTTGCGCACTCGGGTTGCCCTTGAGTTTGCCGGCACCGTCCTGGGCGTCGATGTCCCACAGCGCTACCTGCAACCCCTGAGTCTTGAAGAAACCTTCGGCATCGGAACGGCGCTGGCCATCGGGCGGACGGAACAGGGGCACGTAGTTCTCCGGCAACTTGCTTTTGACCAGTTCGGCACTGCGGCGCACCGAGTCCTGCCAGTCCTGCCAGTGGCTGTGGGAACGGAACTCCCAGCCTTGTATGCCGATGCACTGGCTCGAGTAGGTCGCTTGCAGGTTACTCACCGAATGTTCGGCCAAACGGGCCTGGATGTCCTTGCCGAGGACGAAGAACGTCCCGCTCAGGTTCGACTTGCGCAGGTACTCGGCGACCCAGGCGGTGTTATCCGGTGCGGCGTTGGCCGCGCTGTCGAAGGTCAGCAGAAACAGCCGGTCATGCATCCCGCCGCCGCTGCGCTCATAGTCGCCAAAATGATCGACTTCGCTGCTGGTTTGCGGGAACAAAGCGGCCTTGCGCAACTGTTCGTCCAGGTACTGGGTGTGGAACGCACGGCTCGGCTCGGCCCACTTGATGTAATAGCTGTCTGCGCCGACCTGGAATTTGGCAGCCTGCTCGCGCAAGGTGGGCATGTCTTCGACCAGAAAACAGAAGGAGGCATCCTGGTCGCAACTCTGTTGGGCGAAGTTGTAGTTGGCCAGCAGCCGTTGCCACATGCGCTGACGAACCCGGTCGACCGACTCCAGATTGATCGTGCGCAGGCCCAGGCGCTGGGCCAGGGCGGGCTCATCCAGCGACTCGCTGGCCAACAGGACACTGGAAAACATGAGGATCTCGGCCCTGGACGCCACGTCGAACAGTGTCGGGTTGCCGAGTTTCTCCGGCCAGGTGCTGCGATCGAGCGTCGCCACATCGCCCGGAGCCGCGATGGCGCCGAAGCTCAGTAGCCAGATCGAAATGAGAAAAGCGATACGCAATGGGATGTCTCCATAACAAAACCCGCGCGGCACTATAGCTGATCCACACTCAACTCCCGCAGCAACACTGCCCCCCCTGTGGGAGCGGGCTTGCTCGCGAAAGCGGTGTATCAGTCGACATTTTCGCTGAATGTCATACCGCATTCGCGAGCAAGCCCGCTCCCACAAGGGGTTGGTGGCGAACCGGCCATCACCTATGGACGCGATAGCTGGAGTCAACGAGGACAACCCCCTAGAATCGCCGACACGATTAAAGGAGACGACTTCATGCTGATGGTGATTTCACCCGCCAAGACCCTCGACTATGAAACACCGCCGGCGACCCAGCGCTTCACCCAGCCGCAGTACCTCGACCACTCCCAGGAGTTGATCCTGCAATTGCGCGAGCTGACGCCCGCGCAAATCAGCGAATTGATGCACGTTTCCGACAAGATCGGCGGGCTCAACGCCGCGCGTTTCGGCAGCTGGACGCCCGCGTTCACCCCGGAAAACGCCAAGCAGGCGCTGCTGGCCTTCAAGGGCGATGTGTACACCGGCATGAATGCGCAAACCCTCAGCGAAGCCGATTTCGATTACGCCCAAAAACACCTGCGCATGCTCTCGGGCCTCTATGGCCTGCTGCGCCCGCTGGACCTGATGCAACCCTATCGACTGGAAATGGGCACCAAACTGGCCAACGCTCGGGGTAAGGATTTGTATGCCTTCTGGGGCACGCGCATCAGCGAATGGCTGAACGAAGCCCTGGTCGATCAAGGCGATGACGTGCTGCTCAACCTGGCGTCCAACGAGTACTTCTCGGCCGTCAAACGCAACGCCTTGAACGCGCGCATCATCAATACCGAATTCAAGGACCTGAAGAACGGCCAGTACAAGATCATCAGCTTCTACGCGAAAAAGGCCCGTGGCTTGATGAGTCGCTTCGTCATCGAAGAACGCATTAACGACCCGGCCACCCTCAAGCAGTTCGACGTTCAAGGCTATCGCTACAGCGCCGAACAGTCCAAGCCGGACAATCTGGTGTTTCTACGCGATCACGCACCAGAGTGATGCATCCGGTCGGCGCACGTCCTCCACAACCCTCGTGCGCCGACCCTTGATTCACTTCAGACTTCCCCGCCATTTCGCCATTTTTTTGGCGCCATAAAAACACCAGCTGATTTTCTAACTTTAGTTTCACTCGACTTCGATCATTTTTTTGCGTAGTGGCACTGACTTTTTTTAACAGTAGTGGCAAAAAACTATCCGACCCAATTATCCGCCTATATATAAAGGGCGAAACGGCAAGTGCTATCAATTTGAGAGCAGTGCCATCTTTCTCAATATTTCAAGAAATTTCAGATTTCGCGATGAGTGGGCTGGAACTATGTCCAAACGCGCCGCTCATACCACCGGTAACGATTCTCGCCGAGCGTGTACGAGATAACTTACGCAGATAAGCGATTCGTGTAGCGAAGTTGTAATATTAACTTGCGCTGACTAATCACCGATTTGGACAACAGCAATCGGACAGGAGATAACGCGGTATGACTATCCCCTACAAGGCCACGACAGCGCCCCTATAAACGTGCTCACCCGAGCACCCAACCGCTTGATCTACGGGCTTTCGGCCTGACATCAGGCGTGCAAGGCCGTTGCGCCTGCATCCTCCGAAAGAGGGATCGGCTGCATAACAGGGCAAATCATAATAACAAGGCCTAGTTGCGCACACCTTGAGTGCATTTATTTAGACACTCGTAACTTATATGCCAGCACAGGGCATTGTCGTGCCTGTAAGGCACACTTGCGAGTGCACTAAAACACGCTGAACACCATTAACTCCGGCCATCTAATGGCTTGATCAATACAGAGGTAATTGCGATGCGCATCAGCATTTTTGGTTTGGGTTACGTCGGCGCAGTATGTGCCGGTTGCCTGTCTGCACGGGGCCATGACGTCGTTGGCGTCGATGTGGCCAAAGACAAGATCGATATGATCAATGCCGGCAAATCGCCGATCGTTGAACCAGGCCTGGGTGAACTTCTGGCCCAAGGCATCCAGACAGGTCGTCTGCGTGGCACCACCAACTTCGCCGAGGCGATTCGCGACACCGACCTGTCGATGATCTGCGTGGGCACACCGAGCAAGAAGAACGGCGATCTGGAACTGAACTACATCGAGGCAGTGTGCCGCGAAATCGGTTTTGTCCTGCGTGACAAGACCACCCGCCACACCATCGTGGTACGCAGCACCGTACTGCCGGGTACCGTGGCCAATGTGGTCATCCCGATTCTCGAAGACTGCTCCGGCAAGAAGGCCGGCGTTGATTTCGGCGTGGCCGTGAACCCTGAGTTCCTGCGCGAAAGCACCGCCATCGCCGACTACGACCAGCCGCCAATGACCGTCATCGGTGAATTCGACAAGGCGTCCGGCGACGTTCTGCAATCGCTGTACGAAGAGCTCGACGCACCGATCATCCGCAAGGACATCGCGGTCGCCGAGATGATCAAGTACACCTGCAACGTGTGGCACGCCACCAAGGTCACCTTCGCCAACGAAATCGGCAACATCGCCAAGGCGGTCGGCGTCGACGGTCGTGAAGTGATGGACGTGGTCTGCCAGGACAAGACCCTCAACCTGTCCCAGTACTACATGCGCCCAGGCTTCGCCTTCGGCGGCTCGTGCCTGCCAAAAGACGTGCGTGCCCTGACCTACCGCGCCGGTTCCCTGGACGTGGAAGCCCCGTTGCTCAACTCGCTGATGCGCAGCAACGAATCCCAGGTGCAGAACGCTTTCGACATCGTTTCCAGCCACGACAAACGCAAAGTCGCCCTGCTGGGCTTGAGCTTCAAGGCGGGCACCGACGACCTGCGCGAAAGTCCGCTGGTCGACCTGGCAGAAATGCTGATCGGCAAGGGCTATGACCTGAGCATCTACGACAGCAACGTCGAGTACGCCCGCGTTCACGGTGCGAACAAGGACTACATCGAGTCGAAGATCCCTCACGTCTCGTCCTTGCTCAATTCCGACTTCGATGCGGTGATCAACAACTCCGACGTGATCATCCTCGGCAACCGCGACGAGAAGTTCCGCGCGCTGGTGCAGGAAGTTCCACACGGCAAGCAAGTGATCGACCTGGTCGGTTTCATGTCCAAGGCCACCAGCGTGACTGGCCGGACTGAAGGTATCTGCTGGTAAAGCAGCCGCAAGCTTCAAGCTCCAAGCCGCAAGTTCAAAGCTCCTCGCTTGGGGCTTGAAGCTTGGGGCTTGCAACTGACTTTAGGATTCCGATTATGCACAGGCTAAAACACGGCCTACTCCAGGCCGCCGGTTGGCTGTTCTACCTGAGTTTACTGATGGGCCTCGCCATGGCGTTGCCCGTGTCCACGTTCGACTCCGAGTCGAAGGACTTCATTTTCCTGATTGGCGCCGTGGGTATCTGGCGCTATTCGATGGGTGCCACCCACTTTGTGCGCGGCATGATTTTTCTGTACATCGTCTACCCGCACCTGCGGCGCAAAGTGCGCAAGCTGGGCAAAGCGGCTGACCCGTCCCACGTGTTCCTGATGGTCACCAGTTTCCGCATCGACGCCCTGACCACCGCGCAGGTCTACAGCTCGGTGATCCGCGAAGCCATCGACTGCGGCCTGCCGACCACCGTGGTCTGCTCCATCGTGGAAATGTCCGATGAGCTGCTGGTCAAAAGCCTGTGGAACCGGATGAACCCGCCGTCCCGGGTCAAGCTCGACTTCGTGCGCATTCCCGGCACCGGCAAACGCGATGGCCTGGCCTACGGCTTCCGCGCCATCTCCCGGCACCTGCCGGATGATCGCGCCGTGGTCGCGGTGATCGATGGCGACACCGTGCTGGCCGAAGGCGTGGTGCTCAAGACCGTGCCGTGGTTCCAGATGTTCGGCAACGTCGGTGGCCTGACCACCAACGAATTCTGCGAAGTGCGCGGCGGCTACATCATGAGCGAATGGCACAAGCTGCGTTTCGCCCAGCGTCACATCAACATGTGCTCCATGGCCTTGTCCAAGCGCGTGCTGACCATGACTGGCCGCATGTCGGTGTTCCGCGCCACCGTGGTCACCAACCCGGACTTCATCGCCGACGTGGAAAGCGACTCGCTGCAACACTGGCGCCTGGGTCGCTTCAAGTTCCTTACCGGTGATGACAAGTCGAGCTGGTTCAGCCTGATGCGCCTGGGCTACGACACGTTCTACGTGCCCGACGCGGCGATCAACACCGTTGAACACCCGCCGGAAAAGAGCTTCATCAAGGCCAGCCGCAAACTGATGTTCCGCTGGTACGGCAACAACCTGCGGCAGAACTCCCGTGCCCTGGGCCTGGGGGTCAAACGCCTCGGCGTGTTCACTTCGGTGGTGCTGTTCGACCAGCGCGTGTCGATGTGGACCTCGCTGCTGGGCCTGACCGTGGCGTTGATCGCCAGCTTCAAGTACGGCACCGCGTTCATCCTGGTGTACCTGCTGTGGATCGGCATCACCCGGTTCATCCTGACCTTGTTGCTGTCGTGCTCCGGACACCGGATCGGCCCGGCTTACCCGGCGATTCTCTATTACAACCAGATCGTCGGCGCGCTGGTGAAGATCTACGTGTTCTTCCGCCTCGACCAACAGTCCTGGACCCGCCAACCCACGTCTCTGACCCGTGATCTCGCCAGCTTTCAACGTTGGTTCAACACCTGGTCGTCTCGGACCATGACCTTCTCTGCCGGCAGCATTTTTGTCGCCGTGCTGCTGTTGATGGTCTGACCGCCCCCTTATTGAATTAACCAGGAAATCGCCTTTATGAATACCGCCGTCAACGCCAACGTAGTGCATGAATCCGAAGCCCAGCGCCAACACGCCCGAGTGAAAATCCCGGCCAAGTTGCGTTTCTTCGGCCCTGACCGGACGCCGGTCGAAGCCCGTGTGATCGACCTGTCCGCCGGTGGCCTGGCGTTCAACGCCGGTCAATTGCCGCTGAAGATGGGTGACGTGTACAAGGCCCGCCTGCAATTCGTCATCGACAACCTCGGCCTGGCCATGGACGTCGAGTTGCAGGTCCGCTCCTTCGATCGCGAGACCGGACGCGCCGGCTGCCAGTTCCAGAACCTGGAACCACGGGACATCTCGACCCTGCGCCATCTGATCACTTCGCACCTGGCTGGCGACATCGTCAGCGTGGGTGAAATGCTGGCGACCCTGCAGCGCGACAACTTCACCAAGGCGCGCAAGGTCAAGGACGGCGGCCACGGCATGTCCGCGTTCGGACGCCTGAAAGCCGTGACCTTCAGCCTGGGGATCTTCGTTGTCGGCGTGGCCGCATTCGGCTTTGTCTTCAAATCGGTGTACGGCATGTACTTCGTCAGCCACGCCCAGGCCGGTCTGGTCAGCGTGCCGGGCGTGAACATCACCATGCCTCGCGACGGCACCGTGCAGAGCCTGGTGAAAGCCGACGGCGTGGCCGCCAAGGGCGCACCGCTGGCGACCTTCAGCACCAGCATGCTCGACGTGCTCAAGGGCCATCTGGACGAAGACCAACTGCAACCGGCCAAGGTTGAAGAACTGTTCGGCAAGCAGATGACCGGCACCCTGACCTCGCCTTGCGACTGCACCGTGGCCCAGCAAATGGTCGCCAACGGTCAGTACGCCAGCAAGGGCGACGTGATCTTCCAACTGGTGCCGCGTAACAGCGAAGCCAATGTTGAAGCGCGCTTCTCCTATCGCCAGTTCGGCGACGTGCGCCCGGGTACTTCGGTGCGCTTCCAGATCGCCGGCGAGGACAAGAGCCGCACCGGCAAGATCGTCAGCAGCACCAGCCTGAAAAGCGCCGACCTGTCTTCGGACATCCGCGTGCTGATCCAGCCGGACGAAACCCTGGACAGCTCCCTCGCCGGCCGCCCGGTGGAAGTGAACAGCGACCGTGGCCCGAACCTGAACTGGCTGATCGACAAAGCCATGGCTGTTGGTCTTTAAGTCGAGGACATGCCTGTGACTATCACAAAAATTCAAAACACGCCGCAGCCCCTGTGGGAGCGGGCTTGCTCGCGAATGCGGTTTAATATTCAACATCAATGTGGGATGACACACCGCTTTCGCGAGCAAGCCCGCTCCCACATGGGGTCTCTGTGTGCTGTGGCATTGGCGGTGAGCCTGGCCGGCTGCGCCGGCCTGCCCGACCAGCGCCTGGCCAACGAAGCGCTCAAACGTGGCGATACCGCCACCGCCGCACAGAACTACCGGCAACTGGCCGACCTGGGCTACAGCGAAGCCCAGGTCGGCCTGGCCGATCTCCAGGTCGACAGCCGTGACCCGGCGCAGATGAAACAGGCCGAGGCGACTTACCGCGCCGCGGCCAGCGTTTCGCCGCGCGCCCAGGCACGCCTCGGTCGTCTGCTGGTGGCCAAGCCCGGCTCCACCGAAGCGGAACAACACGAAGCCGAAACCCTGTTGAAAAAAGCCGCTGCGGCGGGCGAAGGCAATACGCTGATCCCGTTGGCGATGCTGTACCTGCAATACCCGCACAGCTTCCCCAACGTGAATGCCCAGCAGCAGATCAGCCAATGGCGCGCCGAAGGCAAGCCGGAAGCGGGTCTGGCGCAGGTGCTGCTCTATCGCACCCAGGGCACCTACGACCAGCATCTGGATGACGTGGAAAAAATCTGCAAGGCCGCGCTCAACACCAGCGACATCTGCTACGTCGAACTGGCCACGGTCTATCAGAAACAGGCCAAGCCAGAGCAACAGGCCGAGCTGATCAAGCAGATGCAAGCGGCGCACGCACACGGCACCGTTTCCGCGCAGCGCGTCGACAGCGTCGCCCGCGTGCTCGCCGATGCCTCCCTGGGCAAGACCGACGAGAAAACCGCGCAGTCGCTGCTAGAGCCGATCGCACCGGGCTACCCGGCGTCGTGGGTCTCCCTCGCGCAACTGCTCTACGACTTCCCCGAACTGGGCGACGTCGACCAGATGATGAAGTACCTGGACAACGGCCGCGCCGCCGACCAGCCCCGCGCCGAACTGTTGCTGGGCAAGCTCTACTTCGAAGGCAAACTGGTGCCGGCCGACGCCAAGGTCGCCGAAGCGCATTTCCAGAAAGCCGTCGGCCGTGAAGTCGCTGCCGATTACTACCTCGGCCAGATTTATCGCCGTGGCTACCTGGGCAAGGTCTATCCGCAGAAGGCCCTCGACCATCTGTTGACCGCTGCGCGCAACGGCCAGAACAGCGCCGACTTCGCCATCGCCCAACTGTTTTCCCAAGGCAAGGGCACCAAGCCGGATCCGCTGAACGCCTATGTCTTCAGCCAACTGGCCTTGGCCCAGAACACTCCGCAAGCCACCGAGCTTGCGCAAACAATCCAAACGCAACTGCCGCCCGACCGGTTGGCCGAGGCCCAACGCCTGTTGAAACAAGAACAGGCCGTGCGCGGTGCCCTGAGCCCGAACACGCCGGAACTGCATGCCCTGCAAGAAGAAGATGGCGAGGAATCCCAATGAAGTTGAATCCATTCATGAAGGCCGGCATCGGCCTGACATTCGCGCTGATCTGGTCTTGCCCGACGCTGGCTGCGATGACTGAAGAAACCAAGAACTTCGGCCTGGACGTAAAAATCACCGGCCAGTCCGAAGACGACCGTGACCTCGGCACCGCCGACGGCGGCGACGTCAACGGCGTCGGTCTCGACCTGCGTCCGTGGGTCTATGGCGAAAGCGGCGCGTGGAGCGCCTACGCCATGGGTCAGGCAGTGACGTCCACCGACATCATCGAGACCGACACCCTGCAACAATCCGATGGCGCCGAGAACACCGACAATGGTGATCGCGAGACCAAGAAAAACTACCTGGCGATGCGTGAGTTCTGGGTCGGCTACAGCGGCTTCACGCCCTACCCCGGCGAGATCCTGAAGTTCGGTCGCCAGCGCCTGCGCAATGACGACGGCCAATGGCGCGACACCAACATCGAAGCCCTTAACTGGACCTTCGACACCACCCTGCTGCGCGCCAACGTCGGTATCGCCGAACGCTTCAGCGAGTACCGCACCGACCTCAAGGAGCTCGCACCAGAGGACAAGGATCGCCTGCACGCTTACGCCGATGCGGCGTACCAGTGGACACCGGGCAACTGGGTGGGCATCCGCGGTCATCACACCCACGACGACGGCAAACTCGACTACGCACAACCGGGCGTGCCGAGCGATTCGCTGGACAAAAAACAAAACGGCGACATCAGCTGGCTCGGCCTCACCGCCGACAGCGACGCCTACAACTGGCGCAATACCAACACAGTCAACTACTGGGGCAGCATCACCGGCATGAGCGGCGACCGCGACACGGTCAATCCGCTGAACGCCGATGGCACCGCTCCCGCACAAGCCAAGCGCAGCGGCGATGTCGATGGCTGGGCCACCGATCTGGGTGTTCGCCTGCGCCTCGATCCGCAATGGCAAGTCGGTGCGGCCTACGCCCGCGCCAGCGAAGACTATGAACAGAACGGTCTGGAAAGTAACCGCTCGAACTACACCGGTACCCGCTCGCGCGTGCACCGTTTCGGCGAGGCCTTCCGTGGCGAAATGAACAACATGCAGAGCGCCACTCTGTTCGGTTCGTGGATGCTCAACGACGAATACGACGCCAGCCTGATCTACCACAAATTCTGGCGCGTCGACGGCAACAAGCCGGTCGGCAGCAACGGCATCGACGCTGTGCAGAACAATACCGATGACGTGACTGGCGCGATCCTCTCCAGTACGTCCCTGCCACTGAACGATGGCGAGAAAGACCTCGGTCAGGAAATGGACCTGGTGGTGACCAAGTACTTCAAGCAAGGCCTGTTGCCAGCTTCGATGAGTCAGGCGATCGATGAGCCTTCGGCCCTGGTGCGCTTTCGTGGCGGCGTGTTCAAGCCAGGCGATGCGTACGGCAAGGAAGTCGATTCGTACATGCACCGCGCGTTCATCGACGTGATCTGGCGCTTCTGATGCACATTGCGAAGGGAGTCTTCCAGATGAATCATCCAGCCCGAAAAGGCTCGATCAGCCTGCTGGCCGGCGCGATGCTGCTGGCCAGTGCGACTGGCTTCGCCAATGTGGAGCCGGCGAAGCCGGCAACCACGGCCAAGGAACTGCAACAGGCCAAGACCTACACCGTCAGCAGCGCACCGACCGCGCCGCTGGAACTGGCCACGCCGAAACTGCCGGACGTTTCCGGCTACACAGCCGAAGCCATCGCCGCGAAGATCGTGCGCAGCAAACCGGGCAAGATCAGCCTGCGCCGGATGATGCAGGAAGACGCCCTGAAGGACTTCATCGGTGGCGACAACAAGATGGCCGAGTGGGTAGTGCGTCAGCACGGCATCCCCCAGGCGATCTTCGTCGACGACGGCTACATGAACCTCAAGGATCTGGCGAAAAAGGTCCCCAAGCAGTACTTCAGCGAAACCTCGCCGGGTGTGTTCCTGGCGAAGTTGCCGATCGTGGTCGGTCGCCACGGCATCCTGGAAATCGACAAGCAGACCCAGGAACTGCGCCTGTCCCAGGAAGCCGGCTCGTTCCTGGTCAACGACGGCCAGCTGTTCGTGCGTGACACAAAAATCACTGGCTGGCGCGAGAAAGACAACGGCCCGGCGACGTTCAATTCGCCCAAGGAATTCCGTCCGTTCCTGCTGTCCTGGGGCGGCACCGAGACCTACATCGCCAACAGCAAGATCGCCAGTTTCGGCTACGCCAACAGTAAATCCTACGGCGTGAGTATTTCCCAGTACACGCCGAACATGGCCAAGGTGCTCAAGCGCCCTGAGCCGACCGGCTGGATCGTCGGCTCCGAGTTCTCGGACATGTGGTACGGCTTCTACTGCTATGAAACCCGCGACTTCGTGGTCAAGGGCAACACCTACAAAGACAACATCGTCTACGGCATCGACCCCCACGACCGTTCCCACGGTCTGATCATTGCCGACAACACGGTGTACGGGACCAAGAAGAAGCACGGGATCATTATTTCCCGTGAGGTCAACGACAGCTTCATCTTCAACAACCGCAGCTACGACAACAAGTTGTCGGGCCTGGTGATCGACCGTAACAGCGTGAACAACCTGATCGCCCACAACGAGATCTACCAGAACCACACCGACGGCATCACCCTCTACGAGAGTGCCGACAATCTGTTGTGGGGCAATCGCGTGTTGAGCAACAAGCGCCACGGCATCCGCATTCGTAACAGCGTGAACATTCGCCTGTACGAAAACGTCGCCATGGCCAACGGCCTGACCGGCGTCTACGGGCACATCAAGGACCTGAGCAACACCGACCGTGACATCAAGCTCGACCCGTTCGACGCCCAGGTGTCGCTGATCGTGGTCGGCGGTGAGTTGGCGGCCAACGGTAGCGGGCCGCTATCCATCGACTCGCCGCTGAGTGTCGAGTTGTATCGCGTGTCCATGCTCGCCCCGACCAAATCCAGCGGCATCAGCTTTTCGGGGATTCTCGGCGAGCGCCAGGATGAAATTCTCGACCTGCTGGTGCGCCAGCAGAAAGCCGTGCTGATCGACCCCGTCGAACGCCAGACCGAAATGCGGGACTGAGGATAATCTTATGCACCCACACTTGATCAAATTACTCAGCCTGTCGGCCCTGACCGCCGGCATTCTCGCCGCCAGCGGTGGTGCTCGCGCCGATGAGGTCAAAGCGCCTAGCTTCACCGCAGAACCGTGCTGCAGCCTGTGCCCGGCCGCCCACGATGCGAAGAACTACACCACCCGTTATCAGCAGAACTTCACCACGCTGGTACAGGCCCAGGGCGACTGGTTGTTCCGTACGCAAGAAGATTTGCGCACCGAATTCGACACCACGCCCGCCGGCTACAAACGCATGAAACAACTGCACGATGCGTTCAAGAGCAAAGGTGTCGAACTGGTCGTGGTCTATCAGCCGACCCGTGGCCTGGTGAACCGCAACAAGCTCAACCCGGCAGAGAAAGCCAGCTTCGACTTCGACAAGGCGCTGCAGAACTACAAGACCATGCTCGGTCGTTTCGCGCAGATGGGCTATGTCGTTCCGGACCTGTCGCCGCTGACCAACGAGCAACTGCCCGACACCCTGCCCGCCCACGATTTCTACTTCCGTGGCGACCAGCACTGGACCCCATATGGTGCACAGCGCACGGCGAAAATCGTCGCCGAGAAGGTCAAGCAATTGCCTGAGTTCGCCGACATTCCCAAGCGCGAATTCGAGACCCACAAGTCGGGTCGCATGGGCAAGACCGGAACATTGCACAACATGGCCGGTCAACTCTGTGGCACCAGCTACGCGATCCAGTACATGGATCAGTTCACCACCGAGCCGAAGGGCGAAGCGGGCGATGGCGATCTGTTCGGCGATTCCGGCAATCCGGAAATCACCCTGGTCGGTACCTCCCACAGCGGCAAGAACTACAACTTCGCCGGTTTCCTCGAAGAGGCCATCGGCGCCGACATTCTCAACGTGGCGTTCCCCGGCGGCGGCCTGGAAGGTTCGATGCTGCAGTACCTGGGCAGCGACGAGTTCCAGAAGAACCCGCCGAAGATTCTCATCTGGGAATTCTCGCCGCTGTATCGCCTCGACCAGGAAACCATCTACCGCCAGATGATGGCGCTGCTGGACAACGGTTGCGAAGGCAAGGATGCGCAGATGTCCGGCAGCACCACCCTGAAGCCGGGCAAGAATGAACTGATGGTCAACAGCAAAAACCTGAACCTGCAAAACGGCAGTCACCAGGTCGACATCCGCTTCGCCGACACCTCGGTGAAAACCCTGCAAGCCACCCTCTGGTACATGAACGGACGCCACGAGGACATCAAGATCGACAAACCGGAAACCTCCGATACCGACGGGCGTTTCGCCTTCGAGTTGCGCACGGACGAAGACTGGGCCACGCAGAATCTGCTGGCCGTCGAAATCCAGGGGCCTGAAAACGCCACCACGCCACAGAAAGTCGAAGCGAAAATCTGCAAACGCAACGTATTCCCGAGCGCCGAACAGCGTACTGCTTCGGTCGGGCAATGAGGTCTGCTATGCGAAATCCGATACTTTCAAAATTGTTGGCACCCACCCTGTTAAGCCTGGCGATGTTCGCCGGTGCAGCGCAGGCTGCGGCGCCACTGCGCCCGCCGCAGGGATACTTCGCGCCGATTGAAAAAATCAAAACCGGCGACAAGAGCGAAGGCTGCGATGTGATGCCGACGCCGTACACCGGCTCGCTGCAATTTCGCAGCAAATACGAAGGTTCGGACAAGGCCCGCGCGACCCTGAACGAGCAGTCGGAAAAAGCCTTCCGCGAAAGCACCGCCGACATCACCAAAATCGAGCGAGGCATCAGTAAGCGCGTGATGCAGTTCATGCGTGACGGCCGCCCGGAACAACTGGAGTGCACGCTGACCTGGTTGACCGCCTGGGCCAAGGCCGATGCGCTGATGTCCAAGGACTTCAACCACACCGGCAAGTCCATGCGCAAATGGGCGTTGGGCAGCATGGCGTCGTCGTACATTCGCCTGAAATTCTCCGACTCCCGTCCGCTGGCCAACCATCAGCAAGAGTCGCAGCTGATCGAAGCCTGGTTCAGCAAGATGGCCGACCAGGTGGTCAGCGACTGGGACAACCTGCCGCTCGACCAGACCAACAACCACTCGTACTGGGCCGCCTGGTCGGTGATGGCCACGTCCGTCGCCACCAACCGTCGCGACCTGTTCGACTGGGCAGTGAAGGAATACAAGGTCGGCGCCAACCAGGTCGACGCCGACGGCTACCTGCCCAACGAACTCAAGCGTCAGCAACGGGCCCTGGCCTACCACAACTACGCCCTGCCGCCGCTGGCGATGATCGCCAGTTTCGCCCAGGTCAACGGTGTGGACTTGCGCCAGGAAAACAACGGCGCATTGAAACGCTTGGGTGATCGCGTGCTCGCCGGGGTGAAAGACCCGGATGAGTTCGAGGAAAAGAACGGCAAGGAACAGGACATGACCGACTTGAAGGTCGACTCGAAATTCGCCTGGCTCGAACCGTTCTGCTCGCTCTACACCTGCTCGCCCGAGGTGCTGGCGAAGAAGCACAAGATGCAACCGTTCAAGACCTTCCGCCTCGGCGGTGACCTGACCAAGGTCTACGACCCGGCCAATGAAAAGGGCAGCAAGGGTTCCTAGGACAAACTCAGATCCCCTGTGGGAGCGGGCTTGCTCGCGAATGCGGTCTGACATCCACCAAAGATGTCGACTGACGCACCGCTTTCGCGAGCAAGCCCGCTCCCACACTGGGTCAGTGCAAGACGTTAGTTGAGTGTGATGCCCCCCGGATTTCCGTGGGGGGTTTGGGGGGGCCGTTGGCCCTTGACTGTTGGTTCAAACAAGGAGAGATCGGGATGGTTTTTTCGTCCAACGTGTTCCTGTTTTTATTCTTGCCGATCTTCCTCGGCTTGTACTATCTGAGCGGGCAACGCTATCGCAATTTGCTGCTGCTGATTGCCAGTTACGTGTTCTACGCCTGGTGGCGTGTGGACTTCCTCGCGCTGTTCGCCGGCGTTACGCTGTGGAACTACTGGATCGGCCTGAAAGTCGGTGCCGCCGGGGTCAGGACCAAACCGGCGCAGCGCTGGCTGCTGCTCGGCGTGGCTGTCGACCTGTGCATCCTCGGCTACTTCAAGTACGCCAACTTCGGCGTCGACAGCATCAACGCAATGATGACGTCGGTGGGCCTGGAACCCTTCATCCTGACCCACGTGCTGCTGCCGATCGGGATCTCGTTCTACGTCTTCGAGTCCATCAGCTACATCATCGACGTCTACCGTGGCGACACCCCGGCGACCCGCAACCTGATCGACTTCGCAGCGTTCGTGGCGATCTTCCCGCACTTGATCGCAGGCCCCGTGTTGCGTTTCCGTGACCTGGCCGACCAGTTCAACAACCGCACCCACACCCTCGACAAGTTCTCCGAGGGCTGCACGCGGTTCATGCAGGGTTTCATCAAGAAAGTCTTCATCGCCGACACCCTGGCGGTGGTGGCCGACCACTGCTTTGCCCTGCAAAACCCGAGCACGGGCGATGCCTGGCTCGGCGCCCTGGCGTATACCGCGCAGTTGTATTTCGACTTCTCCGGTTACAGCGACATGGCCATCGGCCTGGGCTTGATGATGGGTTTCCGCTTCATGGAAAACTTCAAGCAGCCGTACATCAGCCAATCGATCACCGAGTTCTGGCGGCGCTGGCACATCAGCCTGTCGACCTGGCTGCGTGACTACCTGTACATCACCCTCGGCGGTAACCGCAAAGGCACTCTGATGACCTATCGCAACCTGTTCCTGACCATGCTGCTTGGTGGTCTGTGGCACGGCGCGAACATCACCTACATCGTCTGGGGTGCGTGGCACGGCATGTGGCTGGCGATTGAGAAAGCCATCGGCCTGAACACCTCGCCACGCAGTTTCAACCCGATCCGCTGGGCACTGACCTTCCTGCTGGTGGTGATGGGCTGGGTGATCTTCCGCGCGGAAAACCTGCACGTCGCCGGGCGCATGTACGGCGCGATGTTCAGCTTCGGCGACTGGTCGCTGTCGGAACTCAACCAGGCCAGCCTCACCGGTCTGCAAGTGGCGACCCTGATCGTGGCCTACGTGACCCTGGCGTTCTTCGGCCTGCGCGACTTCTACACCAACCAGCCTCCGGTCAAGACCAAGCCTGCCGTGAGCGTCGACACCGACGGCCCGGCCGCTGCGACACCGGGAACGATCAAGGCCGTGCCTGGGGATAACCCGGCGAGCATCCACCAGCCAGGCTACACCGTCGGCGTCGAAGCCCAAGTGCAACCGGCCTACTGGACCGCTGACTGGTCGCGTTACGTGATGCGTGCGCTGGTGCTGCTGCTGTTCATTGCCTCGATTCTCAAACTCTCGGCGCAGAGCTTCTCGCCGTTCCTTTACTTCCAGTTCTGAGGGATCTGACCATGACCCGCTCATTACGCATCTTCTACATCGCGCTGTTCCTGGTGACCTTGCTGGTGCTCGGTCTGTGGTCGGTGCGCAGCTTCTTCGGCTTCAGCACCAACGCCGATGCGACTGTGCTCAACGGCCGCTGGAGCAAAGCCGTGGAAACGCACTACGACGACGAGTTCCCGATCAAACGCCTGGGCACCAACCTCTGGGCCGCGCTGGATTTCAAACTGTTCAACGAAGGTCGTCCGGGCGTGGTGCTCGGTCGCGACCAGTGGTTGTACAGCGATGAAGAATTCCACCCGGTAGTCAACGAAGAGCTGAACCTGCAAGGCAACTACGCGCTGGTCGAAGGCGTACGCCAGACCTTGAAGGAAAAAGGCGTGCAACTGGTGATGGCGGTGGTGCCGGCCAAGGTGCGCCTGTACCCGGAACACCTCGGTGAAGTGAAACCGGCGAGCATCCACGCCAACCTCTACAAGGACTTCCACCAGCGCCTGGCCGCCGACCGTATTCCGGCCCCTGACCTGCTCGGCCCGCTGCAACAGGCCAAGCAGAATGGCCAGCAAGTGTTCCTGCGCACCGACACCCACTGGACGCCGCAAGGTGCCGAGATCGCCGCCAACCGTCTGGCCAGGACCATTGCCGACAAGTACCCGCTAAGCGGCGAGCCCCAGCGTTTCGTCACTGAACCTGCGGAAACCATTACGCACAAGGGCGACCTGCGTCTGTTCCTGCCACTGGACCCGCTGTTCGAAAACCTGATGCCTAAACAGGAGCAATTGCAGAAGCGCAATACGGTCGTGGCTGAAGATCAATCCGCCGGTGACGACGCACTGTTCGCCAACACCGAAGTGCCGGTGGCCCTGATCGGCACCAGCTACAGCGCCAACCCCAACTGGAACTTCGTCGGGGCGCTCAAGCAAGCGCTGAACAGCGACGTGGTCAATTACGCCGAAGACGGCCACGGCCCGATTCTGCCGATGCTCAGCTACCTCAAGAGCGACGCCTTCAAGAACAGCCCGCCACAGGTGCTGATCTGGGAGTTCCCTGAACGATATCTGCCCGTGAACAACGAAATCGGCGACGCCGACCCGCAGTGGGTCGCAGAGCTTAAACAAGCCGGCGCCCGCCAACAAAACGTAGCTGCAAACACTAAATCCGAGACGCCCGACCGGGCGCAAAACTGAAAGAGAGGTACACCATGACTTTCACTACAACTCCTCGTCGTCTCGCTAAAAGCTTTGCCCTGGTTGCCGGCCTCAGCGTGCTGTCGGTACAGGCTTTCGCCGCAGGCGACGCCGCCCTGTACGGCCCGACCGCACCGAAAGGCTCGACCTTCGTGCGTATCTACAACGCCGGCAACGCCGAAGTCAGCGCCACCGTCGGCAGCACCAACCTGAGCGACGTCGCGCCACTGTCCAGCACTGACTTCAGCTTCATGCCGGGCGGCGACTACAGCGCCAAGGTTGGCAGCCAGACCCTGCCGGTGAAACTGGCCGGCGACCACTATTACACCCTGGTCAACAACGCCAGCGGCGCCCCGCAACTGATCGAAGAGCCGCCGTTCAAGAACAAACAGAAGTCCTTGGTACGCGTGCAAAACCTCAGCGACAAGGCGCTGACCTTGAAGACCGCCGACGGTAAGACCGACGTGGTCCCGAACGTTGCGCCCAAGGGCCGCGGCGAGCGTGAAATCAACCCGGTCAAGGTCAGCCTGGCCTTGTACGACGGCACCACCAAAGTCGGCGACGTAAAACCGGTCGCCCTGGAACGCGGTGAAGCCGCAGTGCTGTACGTCACTGGCAGCGGCAGCAGCCTGTCGCCGGTCTGGGTGAAACGCCCGGTGTCGACGCGCTAATGAATTTGCCGGATTGACCCCAATCCCCTTGTGGGAGCGGGCTTGCTCGCGAATACGGATTCACATTCAACGATGATGTTGACTGACCCACCGCTTTCGCGAGCAAGCCCGCTCCCACAGTAGATCGAGTAGTCAATCCGGACACGGAACAAAAACAAGAGTGAAACGACAGAACGCAGTAGCTCTAACCAATCGATTTTCAAGGAGTAAAAACATGATTCCGGTGATCTTGTCAGGTGGTAGTGGCTCACGTCTTTGGCCGCTTTCCCGTAAGCAATTCCCCAAGCAGTTCCTGGCCCTGACCGGCGAACACACCCTGTTCCAGCAAACCCTGGAACGCCTGGTGTTCGAAGGCATGGATTCGCCAATCGTGGTCTGCAACAAGGACCACCGCTTCATCGTCAACGAGCAGTTGGCCGCGCGCAAGCTGGAAACCCAGCGCATCCTGATGGAACCGTTCGGTCGCAACACCGCGCCGGCCGTGGCCCTGACCGCGTTGATGCTGGTCAATGAAGGTCGCGACGAGCTGATGCTGGTGCTGCCGGCGGACCACGTGCTGGAAGACCAGAAAGCCCTGCAACGCGCCCTGGCCCTGGCCACCGTCGCCGCAGAAAACGGTGAAATGGTGCTGTTCGGCGTGCCGGCCACCAAGCCGGAAACCGGTTATGGCTACATCAAATCGACCAACGACTCGCTGCTGCCTGAAGGCGTCAGCCGCGTCTCGCACTTCGTCGAAAAGCCCGACGTGAAACGCGCCACCGAGTTCGTCCAGTCCGGTGGTTACTTCTGGAACAGCGGCATGTTCCTGTTCCGCGCCAGCCGCTTCCTTGAAGAGCTGAAGAAGCACGATCCGGACATCTACGACACCTGCGTGCTGACCCTGGAGCGCAGCCACCAGGATGCCGACACCATCACCTTCGACGAAGCCACCTTCGCGTGCTGCCCGGACAATTCCATCGACTACTCGGTGATGGAAAAAACCCAACGCGCCTGCGTCGTGCCGCTGACCGCGGGCTGGAGCGATGTCGGCTGCTGGTCGTCGCTGTGGGAAGTCAATGCAAAAGACGCCAACGGCAACGTCACCAAAGGCGACGTGGTGATCCAGGACAGCCGCAACTGCATGATCCACGGCAACGGCAAGCTCGTGTCGGTGATCGGCCTGGAAAACATCGTCGTGGTCGAAACCAAGGACGCCATGATGATCGCCCACAAGGACAAGGTCCAAGGCGTGAAGCAGATGGTCAACACCCTCAACGAACAGGGCCGCAGCGAAACCCAGAACCACTGCGAGGTCTACCGTCCGTGGGGCTCCTACGACTCGGTGGACATGGGCGGCCGCTTCCAGGTCAAGCACATCTCGGTCAAACCGGGGGCTTGCCTGTCCCTGCAGATGCACCACCACCGCGCCGAGCACTGGATCGTGGTCAGCGGCACCGCCGAGGTGACCTGTGACGAGAACGTGTTCCTGCTGACCGAGAACCAGTCGACCTACATTCCGATCGCTTCGGTTCACCGTTTGCGCAACCCGGGCAAGATTCCGTTGGAGATCATCGAAGTTCAATCGGGCAGCTACCTGGGCGAAGACGATATCGAGCGGTTTGAAGATATCTACGGGCGCTCGACGCCGGTTGAGCGTGGCGTGTCGGTGAAAACCATCGCGCAGTAACGTTCAGTAAAACAAGAAGCCCCCGTCCAGCCTGCTGCGTTCCCTATCCGCAGCAGGCTGGGCGGGGGCTTTTTTTGTCTGGTTTTTTGCAGTGCCTCGACTGGCCTCTTCGCGAGCAGGCTCGCTCCCACAGGGTGTTGGGTTGATCACATATTTTGTGCTCGGCTCGGTACACTGTGGGAGCGAGCCTGCTCGCGATGGGGCCAGTCAGCACACCACCGAATCGCCCATCGCCAACCCCACCTGCGCTTAGGTAGGATGACCCTCTCTATTCCCGAGATTTCACGTCATGTTCATCGGCGTCCTGCTGGTCATCACCTGGCTGATCCTGTTGCTGCGCTATCCGGCCAAGGCCTTGCCCGTATCCGTGGCTGCCGCCGTGGGGCTGGGCATCGTCGCCACCTGGGTCATCTGGATGGACCACCACGAACTCAAGCAACTGCAACGCCTGGAGTTGCGCATCAGTTACGCACCGCAACAGTGTCCCGCCGACCGCCCATTGCAATTGACCCTGAACAACGGCAATGACGTGCCGCTCACTGAGTTGCGCTGGCGGGTCGCGGCTTATGCACCGGGCGATACGGTGAACCTGGCCGACAATCAATACACCGCCCCGCGCTATCGTGGCCCTGGTGAATTGCAGGCCGGTGGCAACTGGGAAGACTGTTTGCCGCTGCCGCCACTGCGCCCTGGCTACCGTCCGGAAACCCTGGAGTTTCGCGCCGAGCGATTGCAGGGTAGTTTTTCCGACTGATCCCTCCCCCCCTTTTTGCACAAGGAATGCGCCATGCCCGTTGCGTTGATTACCGGTTGCTCCAGCGGCATTGGCCGCGCCCTTGCCGACGCGTTCAAAGTCGCCGGCTATGAAGTCTGGGCCAGTGCGCGCAAGACCGAAGATGTTGCCATGCTGAGCGCTGCCGGATTTACCGCCGTGCAACTTGACGTAAACGACGGTTTTGCCCTCGAGCAGTTGAGCGAACGCATCAACCAAGAGCGCGGTGGTCTCGACGTGCTGATCAACAACGCAGGTTATGGCGCCATGGGACCGCTGCTCGATGGTGGCGTACCAGCCATGCAGCGCCAGTTCGAAACCAATGTGTTCGCCATCGTCGGCGTCACTCGCGCGATGTTTCCCGTGCTGCGCCGGACCAAAGGATTGGTCGTGAATATCGGCAGCGTTTCAGGTGTGTTGGTCACGCCATTCGCCGGCGCCTACTGTGCCTCGAAAGCCGCCGTGCATGCCTTGAGCGATGCCTTGCGCATGGAACTGGCGCCGTTCGGTGTGCGGGTCATGGAAGTCCAGCCGGGAGCCATCGCTTCCAGTTTCGCCAGGAATGCCGGGCACGAAGCAGAGCAACTGATCAGCGAACAGTCGCCATGGTTTCCGCTGCGCGAAGGCATACGCGCCCGGGCCAAAGCCTCTCAGGACAACCCGACCCCGGCCAGTGAATTTGCCGTCGGTTTGCTCAAGGCTGTGCAGCAGGACAAGCCACCGCGTCTGATTCGCCTGGGCAATGGCAGCCGCGCGTTGCCGCTGCTTGCGGGTTTGTTGCCCAAGGGTTGGCTCGAGTCCGGGCTGATGAAGCGGTTCGGGCTGCGTGGGCAGCTCTGAGACCGCGTCGACACCTTCGCGAGCAAGCCCGCTCCCACATTTGACCGAGTTGTTCCTGAAGAAACACAATTAATTGTGGGAGCGGGCTTGCTCGCGAAGAGGCCCGCACAGTCCCTACAAAACGTCAGGTAAATGCACAATGACCGACTACACCGAATACTTCGAAGAAGTGATCCAGGCCCACGTGGCCATCGAACAATGGCTGGCCGAAGAACGTGACGCGTGCGAACTCGAAAAACTGCTGACACGTTTTTCGCCGCAGTTCTCCATGGTCTCGCCGCTCGGCCGGGTGCTGGATTTTGACGCGCTGAACGAATTGTTCACATTGGCGGGCGGCAAGAAACTCGGGTTCCGCATCGAGCTCAGTGAGTTGCGTGGTATTGCGTTGCATGACGGTGGCGCGACCGTGAGTTACCGCGAACAGCAGACCGATGCCACCGGACTGCACTCGGATCGTCGCTCGACCGTGGTGTTCAAGCAGGTGGATGGCAAGATCCTTTGGCGGCATTTGCAGGAGACGTTTTGCTGATCAACTGTAGGAGCGAGCCTGCTCGCGATGGACGTCAACGATAACGCAGGCATTCAGAAAGTACGCGTCGCTCTCAGGTTCATCGCGAGCAGGCTCGCTCCTACAGGGGAATGGGTTATACCCCATCACCTTGCTTGACCACCACCGTACAAGTGATCCCCGCCGCCAACAGCACCCCCTCCGGCACTTCATCGATGTGAATCCGCACCGGCACCCGCTGCGCCAAACGTACCCAGTTAAACGTCGGGTTCACATCGGCAATCAGCTCTCGGCTCTCCGGGTTGTCGCGGTCGTAGATGCCACGCGAGATGCTTTCCACGTGGCCCTTGAGCACTTCGCCGCTCATCAGTTGCATGTCGGCCTTATCACCAACGCGCACATGGGGCAGCTTGGTTTCTTCGAAGAAACCGTAGACCCAGAACGAGTTCATGTCGACCACGGCCATTTTAGCCTCGCCGATGCGCGCGTAGTCGCCGCGATGCACGTTGAGGTTGGTCACGTAGCCATCCACCGCCGCGCGCACTTCAGTGCGTTTCAGGTTGAGCTCGGCGGCTTCCAGTTGCGCCTGGGCCTGCTGGTAATCAGCCAGGGCCGAGTCGGCGAGGTTACTGGCGTCGTCACGGTTTTCCCGGGAGATCACCAGGTTGTCCATATCGGCACGACGATGGGCGTTGACCTTGCGCATCTCCCAGGTCGCCTTGCGCGATGCCACCAGACTCTGTGCCTGTTTCACTGCGAGACGGTAGTGCTCAGGGTCGATCTGCATCAGCAAATCGCCCTTCTTCACCAACTGGTTGTCGCGCACCGGCACGTCCACTACTTCGCCGGTGACGTCGGCGGCGACGTTGATGATGTCGGCGCGCACGCGGCCGTCGCGGGTCCATGGCGTGTTCATGTAGTGCTCCCACAAGGAGCGGCCGATCCACAGCGCGAGAGCCAGCACCAGCAAGGTCGCGAGCAGGCTGAAAAACTTTTTCATCGGGGCATTCTCAGTGATAGAGAGTCAACGGTAGACAGTCAGCGCCAACGCGCCGAACAGACAGGTAAACAGGCTCAGGCGCAGCAACGCCGGATGCCAGAAAAAACGGTACAGGTCGAACCCGGACAGGAACCGGTCCAGCGCCCAGGAAAGCGCCGCGGCGATGAAAAACATCAGGGTCATGGTCGGCATGTACACGCCGTGGAAGGCGATTTCACGAGGCATGTTCAAGTCCTTGGGGCTGGCTGCTTGCGAAGGTGGCGAGCGGTGATTGCGGATCGAGCAGAGAGGTGCGGATGAAGTGCAGGTAGCTCTTCACCCGGCGCAACGCCGAGGTATCGAAGTGCGGGGCGAAGGGTTCGTCGGTGGACTGCACACGGCTGATCGCGTGATCGACGGCAATCAGCGCGCGTTCGAGATTGCTGCTGTTCGGTTGCAGGAACAGCCGCACCAGCGCACGCCCCATCACCCGGATCGCCTGGCGCCACGGCCGGGATTCGGCATAGGCCGGATGCACCGGCAAAATCGCCTGTTCCTTGCGCAACTCGATGATCGCGTGGCCGACTTCCAGCACTACGAACATCCAGCGCAGCAAGTCCCGCTGCACTTGCGGTTGGCCCGCCGCGAAGCCGTAGGCCTGATGCACCAGATCGCGGGTGCGGCTTTCGAAACTCGACGCCAATCCCTTGAGTTTGCCGCTGATGGCGTACACCACCTGGCCGCGCAAATCCTGCTCCAGCCGACGCCACAGCCAGCGGCTGTTGGGCGGCAGAATGATCGCCCCGGCCGCTGCACACACCAGCATGCCCAGCACCATGGCGATGTAGTCGTTGATGAAGGTGTAGGGGTTGTAGACCGTGAGGTTGTCCGGCACCGAACCGGTGCTGAAGAAGATCAGCAAACCCAGGCCGACGCCGACGTATTGCGGCCGCGAAGTCAGGAACGATCCCAGTACGATCACCGGCGCGAGCATCACGCACAGCAACGGAAATCCGTCGATCCACGGGAAAATGAAAAACATCTCGACGAAGCCGATCAGCGCCCCGAGCAATGTCCCGCACGCCATCTGAAAGGCCATGCGTTTCGGGTTCGGGGTGGCGGCGGACAGGCCCACCGTCGCGGCGGCAATCAGGGTCATGGTCGCCCCGCTCGGCCAGGCGGTTGCCACCCAATAGCTGCCCAATACCGCCAGAATGAACGCTGCGCGAATTCCCGATGCTGCCGCTGCCATCCAGTTGGTTTGCGGGGTGAACGGCTCGTCCCAGCGCTCCCGTTCGTGACTGTGGTCGGCCAGGGAGGCATGGGTCTGTGCATAACCGTGCAAGTCGTCGACGAAACGATAAAGCAGCTCGTACGCGGTGTGGAAATCCAGTTGCTCGGCATCGCTCGGATCGCACTGCTGGAACGCTGCCCGCAGACAGCGCACTCGCGCCGGCAAACCTTCCTTGTAGGCGTTCAGCACCGCGACCAGGCGTGCCGCATCGGCGCTGGTCAGGGCACGACCGCTGAAGCCGTCGAGCAACTCGGCGAGGTCCTGCAGACCCGGCTTGATGGCTGCCACCACGGTGTCCGCCGCGCTGCTGCGCAAGCGTTCGAGCAACTGGTGCAAGGCATTGAAGCGCGTGGTGATCCCCATGAACTCGCTGTTCAGGCGACTGAGCCGGCCATTGCGTCGACGCATGTGCGGGTCTTCGAACACCGTGACACTGCGCAAGCCTTCCAGGCCCACGGCTTCGGCGATGAAACGCACGTTGCCGGCCTCAAACGCCTCCCGCTGACTGCGACCGCGCAAGCCGTCGGTGACGAACAGGGCGAACACGCCAAAGCGCTGATACAAGGCATTGCGCATCGCCGCGCTAGCCGATTGCGGCAGGATGGCGGCACTGATCAGGGTCGAACAGAGAATGCCCAACGAGATTTCCAATACCCGCCAGACCGCCGCCATGAACGCGCCGTCCGGGTGGGCCAGCGCGGGCAAGCCGACCATCGCCGCGGTGTATCCGGCGAGGACGAAACCGTAAGCGCGGAAGTTGCGGCAGCGGGCGGCGCCGGCCGTGCAGATACCGACCCAGATCGCCAGCGAACCGAGGAACAACTCAGTGTTCTGCGCAAACAGGGCGATCAGCGCGACCATCACCGCCGAACCGGCCAGGGTGCCGAGAAAACGATAGAAACTCTTGGCGAACACCTGGCCGCTTTGCGGCTGCATGACGATGAACACCGTGATCATCGCCGTACGCGGTTGCGGCAGCTCCAGGCGCATGGCCAGCCATAACGTCAGGAATGCCGCGAACAGCACCTTGAAAATGTAGACCCAAGTCACGCCGTCGCTGCGTGCCCAGTCGAAGAAACCCCGGCGCCATTCCAGGGAGTACAGCCAGCGCAAAGGGGCGGGCAAGGGAGTCATGAAATCCTGCTCAATAAAAATAAGGTCAGACTCAGGACCTGTGGGAGCGGGCTTGCTCGCGAAGAGGGAGTGTCAGTCAGCATTTTTTCCGCCTGACAAACCGCTTTCGCGAGCAAGCCCGCTCCCACAGGGTTCGTGTTCAACGCAAAAGGCTCGGGGTTTTCGGCACTTGAGTCTGTTCGGCGTTCGGCACGTCAATACCGGCACCGAGACCACCGCCCAACGCCGTCACCAGTTCGGCATGGGCACTGAGGCGCGCCGCCTGAACCTGCTGCTGCACTTGCTGCTGCTTGAACAACAAGGTCTGGGCATTGAGCACGTTGAGGTAGTCGGTCAGGCCACGCTGGTAGGCGATCATGGCTATGTCGTAGGTTTTCTGCGCAGTGGCCACCGACTCGGCGGCGAAAGCCTGCTGTTTGTCCATGGACTCGCGGCGGATCAACTGGTCGGAGATGTTTTTCAGGGCGTTGACCAGGGTCTGGTTGTACTTGGCCACGGCGATGTCATACCCGGCCGAGGCTTCGCCCAATTCCGCGCGCAAGCGCCCGCCATCGAAGATCGGCAACGAAATCGCCGGCCCCACGCTGTAGTTGAGTTTCTTGCCGGTCAAGAACTCCAGGGCTCCACCGCCGGTGGCCATGTAGCCAAGGCTGCCGACCAGATCGACGTTCGGGTAGAAACCGGCATGGGCGACATCGATACCCCGCGCCTGCGCCGCCACTTGCCAACGGCTGGCGACCACGTCCGGGCGTTGGCCGAGCAATTGCGCCGGCAGCGACGACGGCAGTTTCAGCGGCGCACCCAGCGACAGCGTTGGCCGCAGCAACTGCGCGCCCTCCCCCGGGCCCTTGCCGGCGAGGGCGGCGAGCTGGTTGCGGCTCAAGGCGATTTCTTCGTCGAGGGCGTCGATCTGACGATGGGTTTCCGGCAGCGGGGTTTCAGCCTGGCTGACTTCGAAATGGGTACCGATGCCGCCATTCAGGCGCTTCTGTGCCAGATCGAGAATCTGCTGTTGCTGCTTCAGGGTCGCTTCGACGATGTCCCGTTGTGCGTAATGCAGCGAAAGCTCGATGTAGACCCGGACGATGTTGTCCTGCAACTCGAGCTGGGCCTGACGAGCCTCGGCGACGGTCATGTGCGCCATGTCCACGGCGCGCTCGGTGGCATTGCTTTCGCGGCCCCAGAGGTCGAGGGCATAACTGAAACCCAGCGCGGCGTTGTTGTCCCAGGTGGTGCTGTTGGCCAGCTCGCCGGGACCATAGAACTGGTCGGTAGGCCAGTTGTGACGCTTGAGGGTGGACTCGCCGTTGATCTGCAGCGACTCGGTCGCTTGCGCCACGCCGGCCATGGACCTGGCCTGACGGACCCGGGCGGCGGCCATGGCCAGGCTCGGGCTGCCTTGCAGGGCGAGGTCGATCCAGCGGTTCAGCTGCGGGTCACCATAGGCCTGCCACCATTGCGCGGTGGGCCAGTGCGCATCTTGCGCGGCGCTCTGGATCGCTTCGTCGGTAGCCAGTGAGTTGGCCTCCAGCGCCTTGCCCTGTGGGGCAATACCTCCGGTTCCGATGCAGCCGCTGATTGCCAGGGTTAAAGCCAAAACACTGAGCGGCTGAAGCGCTCTGCTGATGCGACGCGGCACTGCTGCGATTTCCTGAAATAGGGGGGAGGTACGAGATTTTCTGGAAACTGGAGTTCCGCTTTTGTGGGAGCGGGCTTGCTCGCGAAAGCGGTACATCAGTCGACATTGATGGTGAATGTCAGACCGTCTTCGCGAGCAAGCCCGCTCCCACAGGTTATGCGGTGGGTCGAGCCCCGGTTTGCCAAGTTGCGCAATTCTATGGGGCGGTCTGAATGGCGATAAGCTGGGATTCCTGTGAATCTTTGTTACCGTAAACGAGATAATCCTTAAGTCTGGGGTCTCAGACTCTGAAACTTCGTGTCACAATTTGTCATTCGACGAGAGAGCACCCCATGGACACTTTGCAAAACATGCGCGCCTTCAGTTACGTGGCCGAAGCCGGCAGCTTCACCGCCGCCGCCGTGCAACTGGACACCACCACGGCCAACGTCTCGCGCGCGGTCTCCAACCTGGAAGCCCACCTGCAAACCCGCCTGCTCAACCGAACGACCCGCCGCATTGCCCTGACCGAAGCCGGCAAGCGTTACCTGTTGCGCTGTGAACAGATCCTGGCCTACGTCGAAGAAGCCGAAGCCGAGGCCAGCGACGCCCACGCACGCCCGGCCGGGCAACTGAAAGTGCACACCATGACCGGCATCGGCCAGCACTTCGTGATCGACGCCATCGCCCGCTACCGCAAGACCCATCCGGACGTGACCTTCGACCTGACCATGGCCAACCGCGTGCCGGACCTGCTCGACGAGGGTTATGACGTGTCCATCGTCCTCGCCAGCGAACTGCCGGATTCGGGTTTCGTCTCCCAGCGCCTGGGCATCACCTACAGCATCGTTTGCGCCTCGCCGGCCTACGTCAAAGCCAACGGCTGCGCACAAAAACCCAGCGACCTGCTCAACCACGCCTGCCTGCGCCTGGTCAGCCCGGTGATTCCGCTGGAGAAATGGGCCTTCGACGGCCCTGATGGCCAGGAAATGGTCACCATCAACAGCTCACCCTTCCTGGTGAACTCCGCCGACGCGATGAAAACCGCGATCATCAGCGGCATGGGCGTTGGGGTGCTGCCGCTGTACGCCGCGATAGAAGGCCTGCGCAACGGCACACTGGTGCGCGTGATGCCCAACTACCGCTCCCAGGAACTGAACCTGTATGCGATCTACCCGTCGCGCCAGTACCTGGATGCGAAGATCAAGACCTGGGTCGAGTATTTGCGTGGATCGTTGCCGGAATTGCTGGCGGCGCATCAGGCGGAATTGGCGGCGTATGAGTTGAGCGGGAGCCTGGGAGGGGTTCGGGTGGCGAATTGATGGATGCCCGAGCCCGGCTCACATCAGATTGATTCATTGTGGGAGCGAGCCTGCTCGCGATGGCGTTCTCACATTCAAATCTCTGTGAGCAGATACACCGCTTTCGCGAGCAGGCTCGCTCCCACAGTTGGATTTGCATCAATCTGCCAGAAATTGGCCGGCTGTCAGGCCGCCTTCGCGAGCAAGCCCGCTCCCACATTTTGAATTATGCACGGTCAGGAAAATCAGGCCGGCCGGTAGGCCGCCTCGCTTTTGCTTTTGCGGTACACGCCCCCTCGAGAGGCTGAGCGCAGGTTCTGCGGAGTGGGCAACCCGGCATGGATGCCGGGTTAGCCGCCCCCGGCCATGGATGGCCGATGGCGGCGGGCCCACGGAGCAGGACCGGAGCGAGGGCACCCTGAGCCTAAGCGAAGGGCCGAACGTCAGGGGCAAGAGCCCTTGGTTACTTGGGGCTTTTCCAAGTGACCCGCCGTAAGGGCGGAACCGATAGCCGCCGTGACCGAAGAAACGGATATGCACACGGTCACCCACAACATGGTCGGCCCAGAGGCCGCCAAGACCAAACCAAACCGCAAACTGACAGCGCCGTCAGTTAGCCGTCACCCTCCTGACCGGCAAACAGGTTTATAAAGGAAACTACCTTACCCACCTACCGACCACCCAGCCCCGGCGCCCCACTCGCATGCGAATCCAGAAAAAATCCGCCCTGCTCGTCGCCCTTCTGATCGTCCTGGCAGCGCTGGGCCTGTGGTACGCCACCAAACCGGCCAAGGCCAAACTCGCCACCCCCACCGCCATCCCGGTGCGCGTGGTCGCCGTCGCCGAAAAAGACGTACCGCGCTACGTCAGCGGCATCGGTTCGGTACTGTCCCTGCACAGCGTCGTGGTACGCCCGCAAATCGACGGCATCCTCACCAGATTGCTGGTCAAGGAAGGCCAACTGGTGAAAAAAGGTGACCTGCTGGCCACCATCGACGACCGGTCGATCCGCGCCAGCCTCGACCAGGCCCGGGCACAACTGGGCGAAAGCCAGGCGCAACTGCAAGTGGCGCTGGTCAACCTCAAGCGCTACAAGCTGTTGAGTGTCGACGACGGCGTGTCCAAGCAGACTTACGACCAGCAACAAGCCCTGGTCAACCAGCTCAAGGCCACCGCCCAAGGTAACCAGGCCTCGATTGACTCCGCCGAGGTACAGCTTTCCTACACACAAATTCGCTCCCCGGTTAGCGGTCGTGTCGGCATTCGTACCGTCGACGAAGGCAACTTCCTGCGCATGACCGACACCCAAGGCCTGTTCACCGTGACCCAGATCGACCCGATCGCTGTGGAATTCTCCCTGCCGCAGCAAATGCTGCCGACCCTGCAAGGCCTGATCAACGACCCACGGCACGCTCGGGTCAAGGCCTACATCGGGGCCGACACCGACGGCGAAACCGGTAACCTGCTCGGCGAAGGTCACCTGACCCTGATTGACAACCAGATCAACGCCAACACCGGCACCATCCGCGCCAAAGCCGAATTCGACAACGACGCACAGAAACTCTGGCCGGGCCTGCTGGTGACGGTAAAGATTCAGACAGCCCTGGATAAAGATGCGCTGGTGGTGCCGCCGACAGTCGTACAACGCGGCCTCGACCAGCACTTCGTGTACCGGGTCAATGGGGACAAGGTCGAAGCCGTGCAGGTGCAGATGGTCTATCAAGGCAGCGGCCAGGACATCATCAAGGGTGTGAAGCCGGGTGATGTTCTGGTCAGCGATGGTCAGTCGCGGCTCAAGCCCGGCGCTACTGTGCAAGTGCTGACCGAGCCATCTCAGGTGGTGCGATCGGAGGCGGCGCAATGAAGGGCCATGGTTCGATTTCAGCCTGGTGCATCGACCACCTGGTGGCCACGGTCCTGCTGACGTTCGCCCTGGTGCTGCTGGGTGTCATCGCGTTTCCGCGCCTGCCGGTAGCGCCGTTGCCGGAGGCAGAATTCCCGACCATCCAGGTGGCCGCGCAACTTCCCGGCGCCAGCCCGGAAACCATGGCTTCCTCGGTGGCCACGCCTCTTGAAGTGCAATTCAGTGCCATTCCCGGCGTAACCCAGATGACCTCGAGCAGTGCACTGGGCTCGACCAACCTGACCCTGCAATTCACCCTCGACAAGAGCATCGACACCGCCGCCCAGGAAGTGCAGGCGGCGATCAACACCGCCGCGGGCAAACTGCCCAAGGACATGCCGAACCTGCCGACCTGGCGCAAGGTCAACCCGGCCGACAGCCCGGTGCTGATCCTCAGCGTCAACTCCTCGCTGATGCCTGGCCCGGAGCTCAGCGACCTGACGGAAACCCTGTTGTCCCGTCAGCTCAGTCAGGTCGACGGTGTAGGCCAGGTCGTCATCACCGGTCAGCAGCGTCCAGCGATCCGTGTCCAGGTGTCCGCCGACAAACTCGCCGCCATCGGCTTGACTCTGGCGGACATTCGCCTGGCGATCCAGCAGACCAGCCTCAACCTGGCCAAAGGGGCGCTGTACGGCGAATCGAGCATTTCAACCCTGTCGACCAACGACCAGTTGTTCCACCCCGACGAATACAGCCAGTTGATCGTTTCCTACAAGGACGGTGCACCGGTTCACCTCAAGGATGTCGCGAAAGTCGTCAACGGTTCGGAAGATGCCTACGTTCAGGCGTGGGCGGGTTCGCAACCGGGTGTGAACCTTGTGATTTTCCGCCAACCAGGCGCCAACATCGTCGAGACCGTGGATCGCATTCAGGCCGCGCTGCCGGCGCTGCAAGCGATGTTGCCCGCCTCGGTGCAGGTCAAGGTGTTGATCGACCGCACCCAGACCATCCGCGCCTCGCTGCACGAGGTGGAAATCACCTTGATGATCGCTGTGATGCTGGTGGTGGCGGTGATGGCGCTGTTCCTGCGCCAACTGTCGGCCACGCTGATCGTGTCGGCAGTGCTCGGTGTGTCGCTGATCGCCAGCTTTGCGCTGATGTACGTCATGGGCTTCAGCCTGAACAACCTCACGCTGGTGGCGATCGTGGTCGCCGTGGGCTTTGTGGTGGACGATGCGATCGTGGTGGTGGAGAACATTCACCGGCATCTGGAGGCCGGCGACGGCATGCGCGAGGCGGCGATCAAGGGTGCCGGCGAGATCGGTTTTACCGTGGTGTCGATCAGTTTCTCGCTGGTGGCGGCGTTCATTCCGCTGCTGTTCATGGGCGGTGTGGTCGGCCGGCTGTTCAAGGAGTTCGCCCTGACCGCCACCTCCACCATCATGATTTCGGTGGTGGTTTCGCTGACGTTGGCACCGACCCTCGCTGCGCTGTTCATGCGCGCGCCCGTGCATCATGCCCACGACAAACCGGGCTTTGGCGAGCGTCTGCTGGCATGGTACGAAAAAGGCCTGCGCCACGCCCTCGCCCATCAGCGCTTGATGATCGGCGTGTTCTGCCTGTCACTGGGCCTGGCCGTTGCCGGGTACATTCTGATCCCGAAAGGTTTCTTCCCGATCCAGGACACCGGTTTCGTCCTCGGCACCACCGAAGCCGCTGCCGACATTTCCTACGGCGACATGGTGAAAAAACACCTGGCAATGGCGGAAATCGTCGCCGCCGACCCTGCGGTGGAAACGTTCTCGCACTCGGTCGGGGTTTCCGGCAGCAACCAGACCATCGCCAACGGCCGCTTCTGGATCACCCTGAAAAAACGCAGCGACCGCGATGTCTCGGCCAGTCAGTTCATTGACCGGATTCGCCCGCAACTGATGAAAGTCCCGGGTATCGTCCTGTACCTGCGTGCAGGGCAAGACATCAACCTCAGCTCCGGCCCGAGCCGCGCCCAGTACCAATACGTGCTCAAGAGCAACGACGGTGCGACCCTCAGCACCTGGACCCAACGCTTGACGGAAAAACTGCGCAGCAACCCCGCGTTCCGCGATATTTCCAACGACCTGCAACTGGGCGGCAGCATCACCCACATCAGCATCGACCGTAGCGCCGCTGCACGTTTCGGCCTCACCGCCAGTGACGTCGACGAAGCCCTGTACGATGCTTTCGGCCAGCGTCAGGTCAATGAATTCCAGACCCAGATCAACCAGTACAACGTGATCCTGGAACTGGATACAAAGCAGCGCGGCAAGGCCGAAAGCCTCAACTACTTCTACCTGCGCTCGCCCCTGAGCGGGGAAATGGTGCCGCTGTCGGCCCTGGCCAGGTTCGATGCGCCGACTATCGGCCCGCTGTCCATCGCCCATGACGGGATGTTCCCCGCCGCCAACCTGTCGTTCAACCTGGCCCCCGGCGTGGCACTGGGCGATGCGGTGATCATGCTCAACCAGGCCAAGGCCGACATCGGCATGTCGACCGCCATCAGCGGTAATTTCCAGGGCGCGGCCCAGGCGTTCCAGAGTTCGCTGGCCAGCCAGCCGTGGTTGATCCTGGCGGCGCTGTTGGCGGTGTACATCATTCTCGGCGTGCTCTACGAGAGCTTCGTGCACCCGCTGACGATCATTTCGACCTTGCCTTCGGCGGGCCTCGGCGCGGTGATCATGCTGTGGATTTGCGGCCAGGACTTTTCCATCATGGCCTTGATCGGACTGGTGCTGTTGATCGGTATCGTCAAGAAGAACGGCATCCTGATGATCGACTTCGCCCTCGAAGCGCAGCGCAATGGCGGAATGTCGCCTGAGGAAGCGATTTTCAAGGCCTGCATCACACGGTTCCGGCCGATCATCATGACCACCCTCGCTGCCCTGCTCGGCGCTCTGCCGTTGATGCTCGGCTATGGCACCGGCGCCGAATTGCGCCAGCCCCTGGGGATCGCTGTGGTCGGCGGTTTGCTGGTGAGCCAGGCGCTGACGCTGTTCACCACGCCGGTCATATACTTGTGGCTTGAGCGGCTATTCCATCGACCTAAACCTGCGCCAGAACCGGTGCTGGCGACCACAGACTGAGGCGGGGTCATGCGCGTTCTGATTATCGAAGACGAAGAAAAAACCGCAGACTATTTGCATCGCGGCCTGACGGAACAGGGTTTCACCGTGGATCTGGCCCGCGATGGTGTGGAAGGTCTGCACCTGGCGCTGGAGAGCGACTACGCGGTGATCGTCCTCGACGTCATGCTGCCGGGTCTCGACGGCTTCGGTGTGTTGCGCGCCTTGCGTGCGCGCAAGCAAACCCCGGTGATCATGCTCACCGCCCGCGAGCGTGTGGAAGACCGCATCAAGGGCTTGCGTGAAGGCGCCGATGACTATCTGGGCAAACCGTTTTCCTTCCTTGAACTGGTGGCACGCCTGCAAGCGCTGACCCGGCGCAGCGGCGGTCATGAACCGGTGCAAGTGAGCATCGCCGACCTGTGGATAGATTTGATCAGCCGCAAGGCCACCCGCGCCGGTACACGCCTGGACCTGACCGCCAAGGAGTTCTCGCTGCTCAGCGTACTGGCCCGGCGCCAGGGTGAAATCCTCTCGAAAACCGCCATTGCCGAGATGGTCTGGGACATCAATTTCGACAGCGACGCCAACGTCGTCGAAGTCGCGATCAAACGCCTGCGGGCCAAGCTCGACGGGCCGTTCGAAGAGAAACTGCTGCACACCATTCGTGGCATGGGTTATGTGCTGGAGAGCCGTGGTGTCCAGTAATTCCATCGCCCTGCGTCTGAGCGTAATGTTCACGCTGGTGGCGCTGCTGGTGTTCCTGCTGATCGGCTGGGCGCTGTACCAGCAGGTCGACAAAGGCCTGGGCCTGCTGCCAGAAGCCGAACTCGATGCGCGCTACAGCGTGCTCGAATCCACGGTCGGCCGTTACGGCACGCCCGAGCACTGGGTGAAGATCAACAACAAGCTCAACCTGCTGAGCGAAGAAGACAAGCGCATCAGCTTCTGGATCATCAGCGGCGATCCACACTACGAATACGGCAACCTGACCTCACAGATCCGTGCCTTTGCCCAAGGCCCGCTGGGCACGCGCGACATGCACCTGCCGGAGCACCCGTATCCGCTGAAAGTGCTGGTCAGCGAGTTCCCGGCCAAGGACCAGCGCCCAGCGTTGCGCTTCATGATCGCCATCGACACCGAAACGTTTTTCCATACCCAGCATCACCTGCTGGTCGCGCTGATCAGCCTGGCGATTGCCGGTGTGCTGCTGGCCTCGGCACTGGGTTATTGGGTGGCGCGGATCGGGCTCAAGCCGCTGATCAAACTGTCCCAGGAAGCCCAGCGCCTGGCCCCGCCGTTGCGCTCGGGGCGCTTGCGATTGTCACCGTTGCCGCCGGAACTCGATCAATTCGTCAGCTCGTTCAACTCGACCCTGGAACGGGTCGAGCTAGCCTACTCGCGCCTTGAGTCATTCAACGCCGATGTCGCCCATGAACTGCGCTCGCCACTGACCAACCTGATCGGCCAGACCCAGGTCGCATTGACCCGCGGGCGCTCCGCCGAGCATTACTTCGAAGTGCTGCAATCGAACCTCGAAGAGCTTGAGCGACTGCGTTCGATCATCAACGACATGCTGTTTCTCGCCAGCGCCGACCAGGGCAGCAAGGCGACCAAACTCACCTCAACCTCGCTGGCCGATGAGGTGGCCACGACCCTGGAATATCTGGATTTCATTCTCGAAGACGCTCAGGTCCAGGTTGAGGTCAGTGGTGACGCGCAGGTGCGCATCGAGATCGCCCATCTGCGCCGGGCATTGATCAACTTGCTGAATAATGCGGTGCAGCACACCGCGCCCGGGCAGGTGATTCAAGTGCGGATCGAAGCCCAGGAGCATCAAGTCAGCATCGGCGTCGCCAACCCGGGTTCGCCGATTGCCAACGAACATCTGCCGCGCCTGTTCGAACGCTTCTACCGGGTCGATGCGTCACGCAGCAACAGCGGCCACAATCACGGTCTGGGGCTGGCCATCGTCAAGGCGATTGCGCTGATGCATGGCGGCGATGTGTTCGTGCGCAGTGATCATGGGATGAATACTTTCGGGATTCATCTTCCCGTCTGAAACCCTCTCCAATGTGGGAGCGAGCTTGCTCGCTCCCACATTGGAGAGGGTTGAACACATATAAGCGGCCAATCAACTATTGCCATAAGCGCAACAGTCCTTTCATGAATCCGCTCTTTTTCCCCTCGCCTCATATCCTTATCTTTGCCCGCACCAAACAGCACTTGCCAAGCAAGAAGGTTTTAAAAATGTCCAACAGTATGGGTATTGCCAGCGCTTTCGTTTTGTCCTCTTTGTTCCTGTCGCCATTGGCGATGGCGGAAGAATCGCAGACTTTCGTCGCGCATAACGCCGCACGCGCTGCAACGTTCGAAGAGCATCAGATCGAGATGACGGCCAAGGCTGCTCAAGACTCCCAAGCCCCGCAGGCATCCAGCATCCAGGCCCAGCCACTGGCCGAGAAAGACAGCTGACCCGCACCGATCACTCCCGTTTCCCTCGACACTTTTCATCGGCTCTTCCCTTTGAGAAGTTGTCTTCAAAGCCGCTGCTGTCAGCGGCTTTTTTTATAGTGGCGACTCGGCCTTCATTGCAATTTGCGCAACGAAAGTCACTGATGCCCACACCCAAGATCAATCGTTCGAGGGAACGATTCACTCGGCTGCTACGTTTATGCAACTACGCTTAGAGCGTCCCTTTAGCAGACGTCAGCCCTATGACCGCAAGCCGCACCGCACATTTTCAAGTCCCGACCGGGCGACCCGAGATCATGGTGATCTTCGGCAGTACCCTGACCGTCATCTCGATCCTGTGCATCGTCACTTTCCTGCTGATCCGCGAACACGCCTACGCCCAGCAGACCGCCACACGCAGCGCGACCACCATTGCGCAACTGATCGATACCGATGTCCTGCGTACGGTCGAGCTCTATGACTTGACCTTGCAGGGCCTGATCGCCGCCGCCCAACGGGACGACCTTAAACAGGTTGCACCGCAGATCCGTCATCTGGTGCTGTTCGACCGCTCCACCACTGCGCGCTACAAGGGCGACATCCTGCTGCTGGACAAGCACGGCGACGTGCTGGCCGACTCATCATTGATCGAGCCGAAACCGGGCAACTTCGCTGACCGCGATTATTTCCTGGCCCATGCCTTCAATCACGACACCGGCATGTTTATCAGCCGACCGTTCAAGCCACGCTGCGACTGCGATGACAGCGACGAATGGCGCATCAGTTTCAGCCGGCGCATTTCTTCGCCCACGGGTGAGTTTCTGGGGGTCGCGGTGGCGTCGATGCGCATGAGCTACTTCGACCAACTGTTCAACAGCCTCGACATCGGCAACGGCAGTACGCTGGGCATCATTAACGATGACGGGATCCTCCTGGCGCAGAAACCGTACCGGGAGCAAAACGCCATCGGCAAAAGTTTCTCCAGCCGTCCCAACGTCGTACGCATGCTGCGCGAGCGCAGTGGTACCTTTGAAAGCGTGTCGAGTGTCGATCATCAACGACGCCTGTACACCTTTACCCGGGTCGGCAATCTGCCGCTGACCGTCATCGTGGCCCTTTCCGTCGACGAAGTGTTCGCCACCTGGAACCGCACGGCCTATGTGATCAGCGGTGCAACAGGGGTCTTGTGCATCGGCCTGTTGTGGCTGACCTGGCTGCTCTGCCGTGAGCTGCGACGGCGCCAAAGTGCCGAGCAGGAATTGGCGCAACTGGCGGCCACCGATGCCTTGACCGGCGTGGCCAACCGTCGATCCCTTGATCAGACCCTGCGCCATGAATGGTTTCGTGCGCAGCGCAGTGGCAGGCCGTTGTCGTTGCTGATGATCGATGCCGATCACTTCAAGGCCTTCAATGACCGGCACGGACATCAGGCCGGCGACGAAGCCTTGCGGGCATTGGCCGGGGTCCTGCGCGCCAATGTCCATCGCCCGACGGATCTGGTGGCTCGCTATGGCGGCGAGGAGTTTTCGGTGATCCTGGCCGAAACTGACAGTGAAGGCGCGAAGCAGATCGCCGAGCACATCCGCGAGGCGGCGCAGAAACTGCCACTGGTGGACGTCGGTGAACCGCCGATGAGTGTGAGTATCGGTATTGCCACCTGGACGGCGGCCAGCGATATCAACCTGGAGCAATTGCTGTTCAGTGCCGACAAGGCGCTGTATCAGGCCAAGGAAGGGGGGCGTAACCGGGTGGTTTGTGCCGAATAGGATTTTCATTGGATGGGAGGACGCCATCGCGAGCAAGCTCGCTCCCACAGGGGAATGCAATCAACTGTGGGAGCGAGCTTGCTCGCGATGAGGCCAGCCCAGGCACTACAAACTTCGGACATAAAAAAAGGCCACCCGAAGGTAGCCTTTAAAAAACTAGAGAGGTTTTTTGCTTACACGGCCGCAACCGGACGCATGTAAGAGATCGGTGCAGTGCTGGCGTCTTCGAACGTCACGACTTCCCAGGCATCTGTCTGCTCAATCAACTTGCGCAGCAGCTGGTTGTTCAGTGCGTGGCCGGACTTGAAGCCCTTGAACTCACCAATCAGGCTATTGCCCAGCAGGTAGAGGTCACCAATTGCATCGAGAATCTTGTGCTTCACGAATTCGTCTTCATAGCGAAGGCCGTCTTCGTTCAGTACGCCATCGGCGTCGACCACAATAGCGTTTTCAACGCTGCCGCCGAGTGCGAGGTTGTGCTTGCGCAGGTACTCGATGTCACTCATGAAACCGAAAGTACGGGCGCGGCTGACTTCTTTTACGAACGAAGTGCTGGAAAAATCCACGCTTGCACTTTGGGTGCGGTCCCGGAAAACCGGGTGATCGAAATCGATCTCGAAGCTCACCTTGAACCCTTCGAAAGGGACGAAAGTGGCGCGCTTGTCGCCGTCTTCCACTGTCACTTCACGCAGGATGCGGATGAATTTCTTGGCGGCGTCCTGTTCTTCCAGGCCTGCCGATTGAATCAGGAATACGAAGGGTCCAGCGCTGCCATCCATGATCGGGACTTCGGACGCGGAGAGCTCGACGTAGGCGTTATCGATGCCCAGGCCAGCCATGGCCGAGAGCAAGTGCTCTACCGTGTCCACTTTGACGTCGCCATTGATCAGCGTGGTCGACATAGTGGTTTCACCGACGTTTTCCGCGCGGGCAGGAATTTGCACCACAGGGTCGAGGTCAGCGCGACAAAACACAATGCCAGTGTCGACAGGCGCAGGCTTGAGGGTCAGGTAGACCTTCTCCCCGGAGTGCAGGCCTACACCTGTGGCACGGATAATATTTTTCAGTGTGCGTTGTTTAATCATGGCTTGGGCCGCTTCAGCGCAAATTGCGAACTGGTATCAACAAAGGCTGGCGATGATAGCAGACCACGCCTTTGCTGAACACCAATCACCTTCATAGCCCTGATACATTCCATCAATCGGCCTGACGACGCAGGAAAGCCGGGATGTCCAGGTAGTCCAGATCATCTTGCGGATTCATCTTCGCGGCAGTCGCAGCACCGGCCTGAGCCTGGTTGCGCATGACGGTCGGACGGTCCAGGTCACGGTAGTTCACCGCTGGAGCTTCCTGACGAACAGGGGCCTGTTGTTGTGGCTGTGCAGCCATCGAAGTGTGGACGGTGTTGTCGATGACCTTCACAGGCTTCTCGATTTTAGCGCCCAGACCTGTGGCAACGACAGTCACGTGCAGCTCGTCGCGCATGTCCGGATCGATAACGGTACCGACCTTGACCATCGCGTGCTCGGAGGCGAATGCCTCGATGATGCTACCCACGTCGGAGTATTCACCCAGGGACAGATCCGGACCGGCGGTAATGTTCACCAGGATGCCGCGAGCGCCTTGCAGGTTCACGTCTTCCAGCAGCGGGTTGCGAATGGCCGCTTCGGTGGCTTCGCGTGCACGGTTCGGACCGCTGGCGCAGCCAGTGCCCATCATCGCCATGCCCATTTCGCTCATCACGGTACGCACGTCGGCGAAGTCGACGTTGATCATGCCCGGACGCTTGATGATGTCGGAGATACCGCGAACGGCACCGGCCAATACATCGTCTGCCTTGGCGAAAGCCGACAGCAGGCTGGCGTCTTTACCGAGGATGGTCAGCAGCTTCTCGTTGGGAATGGTGATCAACGAGTCGACGCTTTCGGAGAGCATGCGGATGCCTTCGTCGGCGATCTGCATACGCTTGCGGCCTTCGAACGGGAACGGACGGGTCACCACCGCAACGGTGAGGATGCCCATTTCCTTGGCCACTTCGGCGATGATCGGCGCAGCACCGGTACCGGTACCGCCGCCCATGCCAGTGGTGATGAACACCATGTTGGTGCCGGCCAGCACTTCGGCAATGCGCTCACGGTCTTCCAGAGCAGCTTGACGGCCAACTTCAGGGTTGGCGCCAGCGCCCAGGCCCTTGGTCACGCCGGTGCCCAGTTGCAGGATGGTCCGCGCGCCGATGTTTTTCAGCGCTTGAGCATCGGTGTTGGCGCAGATGAACTCGACGCCTTCGATGTTGCTCTTGACCATATGGTTGACAGCGTTGCCGCCGCCACCGCCGACACCGATAACTTTGATTACCGGGCTTGCGGGGATGTTGTCTACGAGTTCGAACATTTTCCCTCTCCTTTACATTCTCTAGTTTTTTCGCCTACTGCGTGCTTCGGTGTAACGGTATTGCGGTAAATCTTCAGAAATTGCCCTGGACCCACTTCTTCAGGCGGTCCAGCAGCGGAGCCTGTGGCTCTTCGTTGCTGTAGCTGTCGCGACTGCCGATGCCCGAGAACGAGATGCCGTCGGACTGCTTCTGCAGGCCGTACATCAACAGGCCGACGCCGGTGGAATAGATCGGGTTGCGTACCACGTCATCCAGACCTTTCACGCCGTGAGGCACGCCCAGGCGCACCGGCATGTGGAAGATTTCCTCGGCCAGTTCGGTAGCGCCTTCCATCTTCGACGTACCGCCGGTCAGCACGATGCCGGCCGGGATCAGGTCTTCGTAGCCACTGCGGCGCAGTTCGGCCTGGATCAGCGTGAACAGTTCGTCGTAGCGCGGCTCAACCACTTCGGCCAAGGCCTGGCGGGACAGCTCACGCGGTGGACGGTCGCCAACGCTTGGCACCTTGATGGTTTCACCGGCACCGGCCAGTTTGGCCAGGGCACAGGCGTAGCGGATCTTGATTTCTTCGGCGTACTGGGTCGGAGTGCGCAACGCCATGGCGATGTCGTTGGTCACCTGGTCACCGGCAATCGGGATCACCGCGGTGTGACGGATCGCGCCTTCGGTGAAGATCGCGATGTCGGTAGTACCGCCACCGATGTCCACCAGGCACACGCCCAGCTCTTTCTCGTCATCGGTCAGTACCGAGTACGCGGAAGCCAGTTGCTCGAGAATGATGTCGTCGATTTCCAGACCGCAGCGGCGCACGCATTTTTCAATGTTCTGTGCGGCGTTGACGGCGCAGGTGACCACGTGGACCTTGGCTTCCAGACGTACGCCGGACATGCCCAGCGGTTCGCGGACGCCTTCCTGGTTATCGATTACGTAATCCTGCGGCAGGGTGTGCAGCACGCGCTGGTCAGCCGGGATCGCCACGGCCTGGGCCGCGTCGAGCACACGCTCAAGGTCCGCCGAGCTGACTTCGCGATCACGAATCGCCACGATGCCGTGGGAGTTCAGGCTGCGGATGTGATTACCGGCCACGCCGACGAACGCCGAGTGAATGCGGCAACCAGCCATCAGCTGCGCTTCTTCGATGGCGCGCTGGATCGATTGCACGGTGGACTCGATGTTCACCACCACGCCTTTTTTCAGGCCACGGGACGGATGGGTGCCGATCCCGACGATTTCCAGCGTGCCGTCGTCCGCGACCTCGCCCACCAGCGCCACCACCTTGGAGGTGCCGATATCGAGACCGACGATCATTTTGCCGCTTTGCACGTTTGCCATGGGTCCTGCCTCTTCTTAATTCTTCGCGACAGCGGGTTGGGCTGCCGTGGGCGCTACAGGTTCCCGCCAGCCAACAGCGAGGCCGTTGGCGTAGCGCAGATCGATGCGCGCAATGTTCGTAATCTGTTCTTTGAGCGTCTTGTCATAGATGGCGATGAAACGGCGCATCTTTTCCACCTGGTTGCCGCGTCCCAGCAGCAGTTCTATCCCGGGACCCGCACTGCCGGGGCCGGTGGTCAGGAACCAGCTGCCGCGATCACGCAGTTCGAGGCGTGCAATCGAGAAGCCCAGCGGCCTGAGCATCTGGCTCAGTACCTGGTATTGCTGCATCACTTGCTGCTGAGCCCGCTGTGGGCCGAACAGCTGTGGCAGGTGTTCATAGTTCGCCAGCTCGCGCGGGGTGAAGGCCTGGCCCTGGTTGTTCAACAGCGACTCGTCGCCCCAACGGGCCACGGGCAGTTGTTCTTCCAGGCGGATCACCACTTGATCCGGCCACACCCTGCGCACTTCGGCGTGGGCAATCCATGGCATCTGTTCCAGCTCGGTGCGCATGCTCGCCAGGTCGATGGTGAAGAAGCTCGACGCCACGTAGGGGGCGATCCGCTGCTGCACCGCTTGCTGGCTGATGTAACTCAGGTCGCCCTGCACGTTGATCTTGGTGATCGGCCTGTCGGCATACGGCAACAACCGTGTCGCGCCTTCGTAAGTACCGAACCCCAAAGCCACCAGCAGTACCGGCCAGAACAACGCTTTGAGAAAACCGAAGTTGGCTTTCGGCAGGCGCGCGGACATCGGCTCTTTGGCCACCATTCGGCTGGCACCCCGCGGTACCGGCTTGCGGCCGGTCGGTGCGGTGGGCTGATGTCTGAGCTGAGCGCCTTGCATGGCCTTAACCTCTCGTCGACTCTTGGTTACCGGCAGTCTTGCCGACAACGCTCTCGGCCAGAATGGCCAGAACCAGTTGCTGGAAATCCAGACCGGCGGCACGGGCCGCCATCGGCACCAGGCTGTGATCGGTCATGCCCGGTGCGGTGTTGACCTCCAGGAACCAGAACTGCCCGTCGGCGTCCTGCATCACGTCTGCCCTGCCCCAACCGGCGATACCCAGCGCTTCACAGGCTTTCGCCGTGAGGTCCATGAGTTCCTTTTCCTTGGCGCTGTCCAGACCGCACGGAATGCGGTACTGGGTATCGTTGGCGATGTACTTGGCGTCGTAGTCGTAGAAGCTGTGCGTGGTGCCCAGGGCAATCGGCGGCAACACCTGGTCACGCAGGGTGGCGATGGTGAACTCCGGACCGTGAATCCATTGCTCGACCAACACTTGCGAATCGTAGGTACTGGCCGCTTTCCATGCGTCGATCAATTCGGACGCGGAACTCACTTTGGCCATACCGATACTTGAACCTTCATGGGCCGGTTTGACGATCAAAGGGAAGCCCAGTTCCGTCGCCGCCGAAATACAGTCGGCCTCGCTGCTCAGTACCGCGTGACGTGGGGTTGGAATGCCCAGGCTGTGCCAGACCTGCTTGGTGCGCAGTTTGTCCATGGCCAGGGCCGAAGCCAGGATGCCGCTGCCGGTGTACGGAATGCCCAGGCATTCGAGCAGGCCCTGCATGCTGCCGTCTTCACCGCCACGGCCGTGGAGGATGATGAAGGCGCGGTCGATTTTTTCGTTGAGCAGACGCTGCAGCAGGTCATCGCCCACGTCGAGGCCGAACGCGTCCACACCGGCGCTTTGCAGCGCGTCCAGAACAGCGTTACCCGACTTCAGGGAGACCTCACGCTCGGCGCTCTTGCCGCCGAACAGCACGGCGACGCGGCCGAAGTCTTTCGGCGCGATCGTGGAGACCAGGTTGGCGTAGGCAACAGTCATTTCAACTTCCCCTTCTCCGGTGCGGCAACGGCACCGGCGAACAACTCACTTTTCAACAGTTTTGGTGCGAGACCGCCGATATCGCCGGCGCCCTGGCACAGCAGGATGTCGCCGGCGCGCAGCAGCGGCTTGACCACTGGCGCGAGGTCGACGCCACGCTCGATGTAGATCGGGTCGAGCTGGCCACGCTGACGGATGCTGTTGCACAGCTTGCGGCTGTCGGCGCCCGGAATCGGTTCTTCGCCGGCCGGATAGACTTCCATCAGCAGCAGTACGTTGGCGTCGGCCAGCACATTGACGAAATCGTCGTACAGGTCACGGGTGCGGCTGTAGCGGTGCGGCTGGTAGACCATCACCAGGCGGCGCTCCGGCCAGCCACCGCGTACGGCCTTGATCACGGCCGCGACTTCCGTCGGGTGGTGACCGTAGTCATCGACCAGCATCACATTGCCGCCGTCCACCGGCAGTTCGCCGTAGACCTGGAAGCGTCGGCCGACCCCCTGGAACCCGGACAGGCCCTGGACGATGGCTTCATCGCTGACGCCTTCGTCGGTGGCGATGCAGATGGTCGCAAGGGCATTCAATACGTTGTGGTTGCCCGGCATGTTCACCGAAACATCCAGTGGCTCGCGGTCGGGACGCAGTACGGTGAAGAAGGTCTGCATGCCTTGCTGGCGCACGTTGATGGCGCGCACGTCGCAGTCTTCGCCGAAGCCGTAAGTAACGGTCGGACGCTTGACCTGCGGGAGGATTTCACGCACCACCGGATCGTCCAGGCACACCACGGCCAGGCCATAGAACGGCAGGTTGTGGAGGAACTCGACGAAGGTTTTCTTCAGTTTGTTGAAGTCACCGTCGTAGGTCGCCATGTGGTCAGCATCGATGTTGGTGACCACGGCCACCAGCGGCTGCAAGTGCAGGAAGCTGGCGTCGCTTTCGTCGGCTTCGGCGATCAGGTAGCGGCTGGTGCCAAGCTGGGCATTGGTACCCGCGGCATTAAGGCGGCCACCGATCACGAATGTCGGGTCCAGGCCACCGGCGGCGAACACCGAAGCGATCAGGCTGGTGGTCGTGGTTTTACCGTGGGTACCGGCAACGGCGATACCGTGGCGATAACGCATCAGCTCAGCCAGCATCTCTGCCCGCGGCACCACCGGAATACGGCGTTCCAGCGCGGTAGCGACTTCCGGGTTGGACGTGTTCACGGCACTCGACACCACCAGCACGTCGGCGGCCGCGGCGTTCTCGGCGCGATGGCCGATGAAGATCTGCGCGCCGAAGGACTCCAGGCGTTCAGTCACCGGCGAAGCCTTCAGGTCAGAGCCGGACACGGCATAACCCAGGTTCAGCAGCACTTCGGCAATCCCGCACATGCCAACACCGCCGATACCGACGAAGTGGATGCGACGGATGCGGCGCATTTCCGGTTGCGGCATGGCTTTCTGACTCTCAACCATGGGCCACCTCCAGGCAGCTATCGACCACGTTACGGGTGGCATCGGGTTTGGCCAGGCGGCGTGCCGCGGTAGCCATTTCGTTGAGTCGTTGTGGTTGCATCAGGACCTCTGTCAGGCGAGCGGCAAGATCCGCTGCGCCAGTCGTTCTTTGTGGCATCAGGAAGGCTGCACCTTCACGGGCCAAATATTCGGCGTTGCGGGTCTGGTGATCGTCGATGGCATGAGGCAAAGGCACCAGCATCGAGGGCAGACCGGCGGCGGCCAGTTCACTGATGGTCAGCGCGCCTGCGCGACATACCACCAGGTCGGCCCAGCTGTAGGCTTGGGCCATGTCTTTGATGAAGGGCTGCACCTGCGCCTCGACGCCAGCCGCGCGATAACGCTCTGCAGTCACTTCATCGTGGTTTTTGCCGGCCTGATGGAACACTTCCGGACGCAAATCGGCAGCGACTTGCGACAGGGCTTCAGGCAGCAACTTGTTCAACGGTTCTGCGCCCAGACTTCCGCCCAGGATCAGCAAACGCGCCTTGCGACCGGCCAGGGCAGGTCGCGATGTCTCGAGGAACAGCTCGGTGCGCACCGGATTACCGGTGGTCCGGCGGCTGTCCGACAGGGTAAAGGTGTCGGGGAACGCTTCACAGACTCGGGCGGCCAACGGCACCAGCAACCGATTGGCGGTACCGGCCACGGCGTTCTGTTCGTGAACGATCACCGGCACACCGGCCAGTTTGGCCGCGACGCCGCCAGGACCGGTCACAAACCCACCAAAGCCAACGACGCAGACCGGCTGCAGACGGCGAATGATCGCCCGCGCCTGCCAGACCGACTTGAACAACATGAACGGTGCCTTTAGCAGGGACAATTTGCCCTTGCCGCGCAGACCGCTGGCATTGATCCGATGCAGTTCGATACCGGCCGCCGGCACCAGATCGTTCTCGATCCCACGCGGGGTGCCGAGCCAGTGCACGGTGTAGCCGCGCGCCTGGAATTCGCGGGCACAGGCCAGCGCCGGGAACACGTGGCCACCGGTACCGCCAGCCATGATCATGACGTTAGCGCCCATGGTTCGGCTCCTCGGCGAAGTCGCTCTCATGGAATTCCATCTCTTCGCTGCCCAGGTGGGTTCGACTTTCCCACTCGATGCGCAGCAACAAGCCGAGACAGGCGCAGCAAATCACCAACGAACTACCGCCATAACTGAGGAACGGCAGGGTCAGCCCCTTGGTCGGCAGCAGGCCGACATTCACGCCGATGTTGATCAGGAACTGGCCGATCCACAGGAACGACAGACCGTATGCCACATAAGCTGCGAAAAACTGCTTGGCCTTTTCAGCCCACAAACCGATGTACATGCCACGAATACACACGAAGACAAACAGTGCCACGGTGCACAACGAACCCACCGCACCCAGCTCTTCGGCCAGGACCGAGAACACGAAGTCAGTGTGGGCTTCCGGCAGGTAGAACTGTTTCTGCACGCTGTTGCCCAGGCCCACGCCCAGCCATTCGCCGCGACCGAAGGCGATCAATGCCTGGGACAACTGATAGCCAGCGCCGAACTGGTCGGCCCATGGGTCGGCAAAGTTGGTCAGACGCGCCATTCGATACGGCTGCATTTGAATCAACAGAACCACTGCGCCGACGGCCAGGACCACCATCAGGGAAAAGCGGAACAACCCGACGCCGCCAAGGAACAGCATCGCCGCCGCGGCCCCCATCATCACGACGGTGGCACCGAAGTCCGGCTCCATCAGCAGCAGGCCCGCCATCGGCAGCAGCACGATGAACGGTTTGAAGAAGCCCATCCAGCTTTCACGCACTTCTTTCTGGCGACGCACCAGATAACCGGCGAGGTAGATCACCACGAACACCTTGGCGATCTCGGAAGGCTGGACGTTGAAGAAACTGAATCCGATCCAGCGCATCGAGCCGTTAACCTCACGGCCGATCCCCGGGATGATCACCATTACCAGCAGGCCAAACGCCCCCAGCAGCATCAGCCAGCCCAGGCGTTGCCAGGTGGCAATCGGGATCATCATGGTGACGATGCAGGCACCCAGGCCCAGCACCACGTAAATAAGGTGGCGAATCATGTAATACAGGGCGCTGCCCGACTGCACGGCCGCCACTTCGGTCGATGCCGAGGCGATCATGATCAGCCCCAGGCCGAGCAGCGTCAGGCAGCCGGCGAGCATCGGGAAGTCGAGGTCGATACCGCGCCCGGTGATGAGCGGCGATGGATACGGCTTGATGATGCCTTTGAGGCTCATGCCAGATCCTCCACGGCTTGGACGAACTGGTGACCACGGTCTTCGTAGTTCTTGAACATGTCGAAACTGGCGCAGGCAGGCGACAGCAGCACCACGTCGCCCGGCTGGGCTGCAGCGCGGCATTGCTCGACGGCTTCGACCAGGGAGCCGGCGCGGATCAGCGGTACGGCATCGCCGATGGCTTCACCGATCTTGTCGGAGTCACGACCCATCAGGACCACGGCGCGGCAGTTGGCCGCCACCGGATCGCGCAGGTCCTTGAACTCGGCACCCTTGCCGTCGCCACCGGCGATCAGCACGATCTTGCCGTCGATGTCCGCGCCGAGGCCTTCGATGGCCGCCAGTGCGGCACCGACGTTGGTGGCCTTGGAATCGTTGTAGTAACCCACGCCATCGAGGTCGCGGACCCATTGGCAGCGATGCTCGAGACCGGCGAATGTGCGCAGGCTCGACAGCATGGCATCGAACGGCAGGCCGACCGCATGGCCCAGGGCCAGGGCTGCCAGGGCGTTGGACTGGTTGTGGGCGCCGCGAATCTTCAATTCGCGCACTGGCATCAGGTTCTGGAACTCGAAGCCCAGGTATTTCTCGCCGTCTTCTTCACGAATACCAAAAGCCTTGAAATCGGGTTTGCTCAGGCCGAAGGTCCAGCATGGCTGGCCCTCGCCCATCAGCGGACGGCTCAGGGCGTCCTGGCGATTGACCACGAACTGCCTGGCGCCACGGAAGATCCGGTGCTTGGCCAGGTGATAGGCCGGCAGACCGCTGTAACGGTCCATGTGGTCTTCGCTGATGTTGAGCACAGTCGCCACTTCGGCGTTGAGTTGGTCGGTGGTTTCCAGCTGGAAACTCGACAGCTCCATCACGTACAACTCGATATCGTCGCTGAGCAGGTCCAGCGCCGGGGTGCCGAGGTTGCCGCCGACGGCAACTCGCTTGCCAGCCGCAGCCGCCATTTCGCCGACCAGCGTGGTGACGGTGCTTTTCGCGTTGGAGCCGCTGATGGCCACGATCGGCGCCTTCGCGTTACGCGCGAACAGCTCGATGTCACCGGACAATTTCACGCCACGGGCGGCGGCGGCCTGCAGGGCCGGGGTCGCCAGCGCCAGGCCGGGGCTCACGTAGAGCTCGTCGGCACGGCACAGGAACTCGACATCCAACTCGCCACAACGCACTTCCACGTGCGGATAGTCACGCTTGAGCGCGGCCAGTTCCGGTGGACTTTCCCGCGTATCGGCCACGGCAAACGCCACGCCCCGGTTCGCCAGGAAGCGAACCAGGGACATGCCGCTCTTGCCGAGGCCGACAACGATGCGGAAGTGGTCAGAAGCGATCAGAGACACTTGTTTCTACCTCAGCTTCAGGGTGGCAAGGCCGATCAGCACGAGAATCACGGTGATGATCCAGAAACGGACGATCACGCGCGGCTCGGGCCAGCCCTTGAGTTCAAAGTGGTGGTGAATGGGCGCCATGCGGAATACGCGGCGACCGGTCAGTTTAAAAGAGGCGACCTGGATGACGACTGACAGGGTTTCCATCACGAACACGCCGCCCATGATGAACAGGACGATTTCCTGACGGACGATCACCGCGATGGTGCCCAGGGCCGCGCCCAGCGCCAGTGCGCCGACGTCACCCATGAAGACTTGCGCCGGATAGGTGTTGAACCACAGGAAGCCCAGGCCGGCTCCGATCAACGCGCCACAGAACACAATCAACTCGCCTGCGCCCGGTACGTAAGGAATCAGCAGGTATTCGGCGAACTTCACGTTACCCGACAGGTAGCAGAAAATGCCCAGGCCACCACCAACCATCACGGTCGGCATGATCGCCAGGCCGTCGAGGCCGTCGGTCAGGTTGACCGCGTTGCTCGAGCCAACAATCACGAAATAGGTCAACACGATGAAGCCGGCGCCCAGCGGAATGCTGTAGTCCTTGAGCATCGGCAGGATCAGCGTGGTTTCCACCGGCGTGGCGGCAGTCATATAAAGGAAGATCGCCGCGCCCAGACCGAACACCGATTGCCAGAAATATTTCCAGCGGCTCGGCAAGCCACGGGAGTTCTTCTCGATGACCTTGCGGTAGTCGTCGACCCAGCCGATGGCGCCGAACAGCAAGGTCACCAGCAGTACGACCCAGACGTAACGGTTGCTCAGGTCAGCCCACAGCAGGGTGCTGACACCGATGGACGACAGAATCAGCGCGCCGCCCATGGTCGGTGTACCCGACTTGGACAGGTGCGACTGCGGGCCGTCGTTGCGAACGGATTGACCGATCTGACGGCTCTGCAACGTGCGGATCATCCATGGGCCATAGCACAGCGACAAGACCAGCGCGGTCAGTACACCGAGAATCCCGCGCAGGGTCAGGTACTGGAAGACCGCGAAGCCTTTGTAGAACTGTTGCAGATACTCCGCTAGCAGCAGCAGCATTAATGTTTCTCCAGACTGGACCCGCACAAGGCGGCGACGACGTTTTCCATCGCAGCGCTGCGCGACCCCTTGATCAAAATGGTGGTGTTTGTGTCTTGCTCGGCGTCCAGGGCCTTGATCAGTTCAGCCTGCGTGCTGAAGTGAAAAGCCTGTGGACCGAATGCGTTCACGGCGTGAGCCATCATTGGCCCGACGGCGTACAGCGCAGAAACCTTGCCACGGGCGTACTCGCCCACGTCGCGGTGCCCCTGTTCCGCCCAATCGCCCAACTCGGCGATGTCTCCGAGCACCAGGACGGTGCGACCGGAAAAGCCGGCCAGTATATCAACGGCAGCGCACATGGAGGAGGGATTGGCGTTGTAAGTGTCATCGATCACGCGCATGCCGTTGGTGGCCAGTTGCGCGACGGTGCGCCCCTTGACCGGTTGCATCGCGCCAAGGCCGGTGGCGATACTGAACAGCGACACACCCAGGGCATGGGCGGCTGCGGCGGCGGCCATGGCATTGGCGACGTTATGGGTGCCGAGCAGGTTCAATTGAACGCGCTCCACGCCTTCAGGGCTGTGCAGGTTGAACGCCGGGCAGCCACGGGCATCGGTAGTCAGGTCACTGGCGTAGAAATCGGCGCTGGCGTTGCTCAACGCAAACGTCAGCACTTTGCGATAACCGGCGCGTGCCTTCCAGATACCGAATGCCTTGTCGTCAAGATTGAGAACGGCGACACCATCGGCATCCAGCCCTTCGATGATCTCGCCCTTGGCTTCGACGATTTTGTCCGGGCCGCCGAACTCGCCGACGTGGGCGGTCCCGGCATTGTTGAGAATGGCCACGTGCGGCCGGGTCAGGCCGACGGTGTAGGCAATTTCACCCAGGCGCGAGGCACCCAGTTCGATCACGGCAGCGGTGTGTTCCGGTGCCAGTTCGAGCAAGGTCAACGGCACGCCAAGGTCGTTATTCAGGTTGCCACGAGTCGCCAGCACCGGACCACGGGTGCGCAGGATGCTCGCAAGCATCTCCTTGACCGTGGTCTTGCCGCTGGAACCGGTGACGGCCGCGACCGGATGGGTGTAGGCGGCGCGATTGAGCGCGCCCAACTGACCGAGGGCCTGGCGAGTGTCGCTGACCAGTAACTGCGGCAGCGTGCTGCCAGCGACTTCACGCTCGACCAGCGCAGCCACGGCGCCCTTGGCGGCGACTTCATTCAGATAGTCATGACCGTCAAAACGCGGACCGGTCAGGGCAATAAACAGCTGGCCCGGCTTGATTGCACGGCTGTCGATGCTGACGCCGTCGAAGCTGGCATCGGCGGACACCAGGCGAGCACTCAGCGCACCGGTCAGTTCACTCAGTTTCAAGGCCTTAAGCATGGGCCACCTCCCACGCGGTCAAGGCATGATCGGCCTCGACCAGATCGGAAAAGGCATGGCGTTCGCCGTTGATTTCCTGATAGTCCTCGTGACCTTTCCCGGCCAGGACAATCACGTCATCCGCCGAGGCACTGGCGATCAACCGGGCAATCGCCTGACCACGACCGGCAACGAACTCCACTTTATCCACAGCCGTGAAACCGGCGCGGATGTCATCGAAAATCACTGCAGGGTCTTCAGTGCGCGGATTGTCATCGGTCACCAGCACGCCATCGGCCAGGCGCTCAACCACTTCGGCCATCAACGGACGCTTGCCGCGATCGCGGTCGCCGCCACAGCCGAACAGGCACAGCAGCCGACCCTTGGCGTGTGGACGCAGAGCCAGCAGCACTTTTTCCAGGGCATCCGGGGTGTGGGCGTAATCGACCACCACCAGCGGCTGCGAGCCACCGCCCAAGCGCTGCATGCGCCCGGCAGGGCCTTCAAGCTTCGGCAGCACCTTGAGAATTTCGTCCAGGGCGTAATCCAGACCGAGCAACGCACCGACCGCCGCCAGGACATTGCTCAGGTTGAAGCGACCGAGCAAGGTGCTGCGCAAGTGGTGCTCGCCCTGTGGCGTGACCAGCGTGGCGCGCACGCCTTCGTCGTCGAATTGCGCCTGACGGCAATACAGGTAGGCGCTGGAGTCTTCCAGGCTGTAGGTGATCAACCGCGACTCGCGCTTGTCGGCGGCCAGTTGCCGGCCGAACTTGTCGTCGAGGTTGACCACGCGGCATTTCAAGTCATTCCAGTCAAACAGCCTGGCCTTGGCTTCGCCGTAGGCCTGCATGGTGCCGTGATAATCCAGGTGATCGCGGGACAGGTTGGTCATCACTGCCACATCGAACGCCAGGGCAGTCACGCGCCCCTGATCCAGGCCATGGGAAGAAACTTCCATCGCCACGGCCTTGGCCCCGGCCTTTTTCAGGTCCGCCAGGGTCGCTTGCACGGCAATCGGGTTCGGCGTGGTGTGCAAGCCGCTTTCCAGCGCCCCATAGAAACCCGAACCGAGCGTGCCGACCAGGCCGCAGTGCTGGCCGAGCAGGTCCAGCGCCTGGGCGATCAATTGAGTCACGCTGGTCTTGCCGTTGGTACCGGTCACGCCCACCAGGTTCAGGTGATGGCTTGGCTCGCCATAAAAACGCCCGGCGATGTCCGACAGCTGAGCCGCCAGACCTTTGACCGGAATCAACGGCACTTCAGTGATCGGCAGGACCGTGGCGCCTTCTACTTCATAGGCCACCGCGGCAGCACCACGCTGCAGGGCGTCAACCATATGCGCGCGCCCATCGAATTTACCGCCCGGCACAGCGAGGAACAGATCACCCGCACGCACATTGCGGCTGTCCAGGGCGAGTTCGCGAATCAGCAGATCGTGGCCGGCGTGAGGGAAAATCTTGTTCAGGCTCAGGGACATCAGCCGCGCCCTCCATTGGCTTTCAGCGGAACGACCGGTGTTGCGTTCGCTTGTTGAGTAGGTGGCAGGTTGTCCGGGGTAATGTTCATCAGGCGCAGGGTGCCCGACATCACACGGCTGAACACCGGCGCAGAAACCAGGCCGCCGAAGTAACCGGCCTTGGTCGGCTCGTCGATTACCACCACGATGGCGTAACGCGGATCGCTCATCGGGCCGAAACCGGCGAACAGCGAACGGTAGGAGTTCACGGCGTAACCCTTGGTGCCGACCGAGGTTTTACGCGCAGTACCCGACTTGCCGCCCACGTGATACGCCGGCACCTGCGCACGGAACACACCGCGCGGGGCTTCGATCACTTGTTGCAGCATGCCTTGCATGGTTTTTGCGACGGCCTCCGGCAGCACCTGGGTGGTTTGCGGCGCCTTGTCGGTCTTGATCAGGGTCAACGGTGCAAGGCGACCGTTGTTGGCCAGGGCCGAGAAGGCGTGGACCAGCTGGATCGCGGTCACGGAAACACCGTAGCCGTAGGACAGCGTGGCGGTTTCTGCCTTGCGCCATTCGCGGTAGTTCGGCAGATTGCCGACGCGCTCGCCCGGGAAGCCCAGGCCAGTGTCCTGGCCGAGGCCGACTTTCTGCGCCAGACGGAAAATGGTTTCGCCGCCGATATCGAACGCGACCTTGCTCATGCCGACGTTACTGGAATTGATCAGGATGCCGGTCAGGTCGAGCACCGGGCCTTCGGTCTTGGATACGTCCTTGATGGTGTACTTGCCAATCTGCAGGGAGCCCGGATACACCTCGACGGTATCGCTCGGTTTCCAGCGGCCGGTTTCGATGGCGGCGCTCATCGAGATCGCTTTCATGGTCGAGCCTGGCTCGAACACGTCGATCATCGCGCGGTTACGCATCATCGCCGGCTGCAGGTTGCGGCGGTTGTTCGGGTTGTAGGTCGGCTGGTTGACCATCGCGAGAATCTCGCCGGTCTTCACGTCCATGATCACCAGGCTGCCGGCCTTGGCGCCGTTCTCGATGATCGCGTTACGCAGTTCGCGGTTGGCCAGGTATTGCAGGCGCAGGTCAATGGACAACGCCAAGGGCTTGCCGGCCTTGGCGTTTTTGGTGACCTGGACATCCTTGATCAACCGGCCGCGCCGGTCCTTGATGACTTGTCGTTTACCCGGCACCCCGGCCAGCCATTCGTCATAGGCCAGCTCGATACCTTCCTTGCCATGGTCATCGATGTCGGTAAAGCCGACCATATGCGCGGTCACTTCACCGGCCGGATAGAAACGGCGGAACTCTTCGATGCCATAGACGCCAGGCACTTTGAGATCGAGCACCGCCTGGCCCTGCTCAGGCGTCAGCCCGCGCACCAGATAAATGAATTCCTTGTTGGCCTGCGCTTCAAGGCGCTCGGCCAGGGCTTTCGGGTCCTGCCCCAGGGCAGCCGCCAGTGCCGGCCACTTTTCTTTGGCCGTTTGCATTTCCTTGGCATTGGCCCAGAGGGTGGTGACCGGAGTACTCACGGCCAAAGGCTCGCCGTTACGGTCGGTGATCAGACCACGGTGAGCCGGAATCGGAATATGACGAACACTGCGGGCATCGCCCTGACCTTTAAGGAAGGCACGGTCGACCACTTGCAAATCGATGATGCGCCAGGCAATCGCGGCCACCATGATGCCGAGCAAACCCAGCACCACGCGGAACCGCCAAGGAAAGAGTGCACCTTCGAGTTTCATCATGGCGCCACCATCTTCACGTCAGCGGCACCGGGGATGTGCATTTTCAATTGTTCGGTGGCCAGCACTTCGATACGGCTGTGGGCAGTCCAGGTGCTCTGCTCCAGAATCAACCGGCCCCACTCCGCCTGCGCCTTGTCGCGCACGCTCAGTTCGTTGTACAGCGAATTCAATAGCTGACGGTTCCAGTGAGCGCTGTAAGACACGCCGATGGCCGACACGAGCACGCCGACAAACAGCAGCAGCATGAAGAAGCTTCCGCCGGGCAATGGCTTGGCGAAAAGCTTGCTCACCGCAGCTTCTCCGCCACACGCATGACAGCGCTACGGGAACGTGGGTTGGCTTTGAGTTCGGCGTCGGAGGCCGTCTGCGCTTTGCCATGGACTTTGATTTTCGGTTCGAAGGCGACATGCCGAACCGGCAGGTTGCGCGGCAGGTTGTCGGCTTCGCCTTTCACCAGTTTGCGCATGAACAGTTTGACGATACGGTCTTCCAGCGAATGGAAGCTGATCACCACCAGGCGACCGCCCACTTCCAGGCACTCCAGCGCGGCTTCGAGGCCGGTTTCCAGATCACCCAGTTCGTTGTTGACGTGGATACGCAACCCCTGGAACGCGCGGGTTGCGGGGTTCTTGCCCTTTTCCCAGGCTGGGTTGGCGACCTTCAGGACTTCTGCCAGGTCACCGGTGCGCTCGAATGGCTTGATGTCGCGACGTTCGGCCACAGCACGGGCCATGCGGCCGGAGAAACGCTCTTCGCCGTATTCCTTGAACACCCGGGCGATTTCTTCCACGGGCGCGGTGTTGACGAATTCGGCGGCGCTGATGCCACGGGACGGATCCATGCGCATGTCCAGCGGACCGTCGTTGAGGAAGCTGAAGCCGCGCTCAGGGTCGTCGAGCTGTGGCGAGGACACGCCAAGATCCAGCAACACGCCGCTGACCTTGCCGGCCAGACCGCGTTCGGCGACTTCCGAACCGAGCTCGGCAAAGCTGCGCTGCACAACGACAAAGCGGCCGTCTTCGGCCGCTAGCGTCTGCCCGGTGGCAATCGCTTGTGGATCTTTATCGAATCCGAGCAACCGACCGTCGGGACCGAGCTGACTGAGGATCAACCGGCTGTGTCCGCCGCGTCCGAACGTGCCGTCCAGATAGCAGCCATCAGGACGTACGGCGAGAGCCTCGACGGCTTCGTCAAGCAGTACGGTGATGTGGTTAAAGCCGCTATCAATAGTCACAGGATCAAATCACGCAGTTCATCAGGCATCGCGCCCGGTTGTTGAATGGCAGCCAGGTCGGCGGCAGAAACCGCGTTCCAGGCATCCTCGTCCCACAATTGGAACTTGTTCAGTTGGCCTACCAACATCGCGCGCTTATCCAACTTGGCATATTCACGAAGACGCGGCGGAACCAGAAAACGACCACTGCCATCGAGCTCGAGGTCGACGGCATTACCAATCAGTAAACGTTGCAGGCGGCGGTTCTCTTCGCGAAGCGAAGGCAGTGCGCGCAGTTTGGTTTCAATAATTTCCCACTCATCGAGGGGGTAAACACACAAACAAGGATCAACGGCATCAATTGTCACGATCAATTGACCGGAACTGCGCGAATCGAGCTCGTCACGGTACCGGCTCGGCATTGCGAGACGGCCCTTTGCATCGAGACTGATAGCGTTGGCTCCGCGAAACACGTCTGCGTTTCTCCAAATTCTAGCGTTTTGAGTTCAAAAAACCCACTTCATGCCACTTTCCGCCACTTGCGCACACTATAGGAATGCGCCCACCACACCGTCAAGGCGCGGAGTAAAGGAAAACCCTTACAGAACTGAGATTTAGGATCATTAACGGAGGGACAACGAGAATCCGGCAGATGAAACTGACCAATAACTTGAATCAGCACAGAAGGCTGCGTTCGAAAGTTAAAGTAATTTATTAAGAGTAAGATTTTTTTGGTATTACAAAAGAGGTTCTGCGGATGAATGTGTAAGGAGGGAAATTGCTATCACCCAACCCCCTGCTCAATGATTCAAGCAGAGGAAAGAAAAAGGTGGAGAGTCGATCTGTAAGCCGGGTTCTGTCTTGAACAGTCATTCGTCTACGATGGCCATCACTGGACATCTTTAGCAACCTACCCGGTCCCAGCGCGGGCCACGCCTTGGGACCCTATTTGGTCTTGCTCCAAGTGGGGTTTACCTAGCCACGAACTGTTGCCAGACGTGCGGTGCGCTCTTACCGCACCTTTTCACCCTTACCGGCGCCGAAGCGCTTAGGCGGTTATTTTCTGTGGCACTTTCCGTAGGCTCACGCCTCCCAGGCATTACCTGGCACTTCGCCCTATGGAGCCCGGACTTTCCTCCCCCCCCTAATTTTCATAGGGGGCAGCGACTGTCCGATCGACTCTCCGCCGCGAAGGTTACCGGCAGAGCGGCCGAAGAACAAGCACCAAGCGCCATTGGGTACGCCTGCGCGTCGGGTTTTACTCGCCCTTCTGCTGATCCAGTGCGATTTGGTACAGCACATTCTTTCGCTCGCCGGTGATTTGCGCCGCCAATGCCGCCGCACGCTTGAGCGGCATTTCTTCAAGCAACAGGTTGAGGATGCGCATCGCCTCGCTGCTGACGGCACCTTCCTCTTCGGGCGCGGACCAGCCCGCCACCAGTACCACGCACTCACCGCGCTGCTGGTTGCTATCCGACTCGACGAACTCGCGCAGCTCAGCCAGCGGCAGCCCCTTGAGGGTCTCAAAGGTCTTGGTCAGCTCGCGGGCAAGCAGCGCCGGGCGCTCCGGACCGAACACCAGCTCCATGTCTTGCAGACATTCAAGAATGCGATGCGGGGCCTCATAGAAGATCAATGTGCGAGGCTCTTCCTTTACCTGCTCGAGGCGCGCACGTCGCCCCACAGCCTTTGCAGGCAGAAAACCTTCGAATATGAAGCGGTCGGAAGGCAGCCCTGCTGCCGACAGCGCTGCAATCAACGCGCAGGCACCCGGAACCGGCACTACATTAATACCCGCTGCCCGGGCCTGCCGCACCAGGTGATAACCCGGATCGGAAATCAGCGGCGTCCCGGCATCCGAGATCAACGCCACGTTGTCACCGGCAAGCAGACGAGTGATAAAGCGACTACCTTCATCCCGCTCGTTGTGTTCATGGCAGGCCGCCAATGGCGTCGCAATGCCGAAGTGCTGCATCAAGCGCTGGGAATGACGGGTGTCTTCCGCGGCGATCAGGGCCACTTCACGGAGAATCTTCAGCGCCCGCGCACTGATGTCATCCAGGTTGCCGATGGGCGTCGCCACCACATAAAGCGAGCCAGCAGCGGAATTCAAAGCACCTGGAGCAGTCAAAGCGCACACCTCATGGTCGGTAAAAGTCGCCATTGTAGCGCGTAGCGAGACTCACGATACCCGCAAGCAAACGAGGTATCGGTGACCGTTTGTGCGCTGGCGCAACATTTACACCAGCTAAATTGATCGATTCACGCCAGTAACATCGCGCCCCGGCCAGTGCTTGGGTACAATTCCACGCTAATTTGATCGAGTATCAGGAACGCTTACATGATCGCTTGCCTGCGGCTGTTATCTGCCCTCTGCCTCGCTGCCTTGCTGACGGCTTGCGCCAGCTCGCCCTCCTCCAGCCTTGGCGAGCTTCCACGGACACCGGACGCCAGTATCGAGCAACTGCTTGAGAAGGCCTCCCAAAGCAAATCACCGGAAGATGCCGCCCTGCTGCGCCTGAGCGCCGCCGACCTGGCTTATCGCCAGGGCAATGCCGGCCAATCCGCGCAAATCCTGCAACAGGTTCCTGTCGAACAGCTCAAGCCGGGCCCACAGGTTTTCGCCAACACCCTGGCGGCGGAACTGGCCATGACACGCAATCAGCCCAAGGCCGCGCTGGCCGCCTTGAGCCATCCGAGCCTGCAATACTTGAGCGAACTGCCCGAGGAACAACAGGTCCGCACCGGCACCATCCACGCCCGCGCACTTGAAGCCGATGGCCAGACCCTTGCCGCCGCTCGCCAGCGCATTTTCATCGCCCCGATGCTCGAAGGCGAAGCCGCGAGCAAAAACCACGAAGCCATCTGGACCCTGATCGCTTCGCTGCCGACCAATCAGTTGCAGCCAAGTGCCACCGACGATCTCGGCGGCTGGATGGCCCTTGCACTGGCCGTGAAATCCGCCGGCACCCTGGAGCAGCAACAGGCCGCCATCGACAACTGGCGCGCGCAGAATCCGAAGCACCCGGCAGCCATTCAATTGCCGCAGCCACTGACCCAACTCAAGGAACTGGCCAGCCAGCCCCTGAACAAGATCGCCCTGCTGCTGCCTCAGGACGGCCAACTGGCGGCGGTTGGCAAAGCGCTGCGCGACGGCTTCATGGCCGCTCACTACCAGGCCCAACAGGCCGGGCAGAAACCACCCGCCATCGAGTTTTATGACAGCTCGCGCCTGACTTCCATGGACGAGTTCTACCGCAAGGCCCAGGCCGATGGCGTGCAACTGGTCGTCGGCCCGCTGGAGAAGCCGCTGGTCAAACAGCTGAGCACTCGCCCGCAGTTGCCGATCACCACCCTGGCATTGAATTACAGCGAGGGCGATCAAGGCCCGGCGCAACTGTTCCAGTTCGGCCTTGCCGCTGAAGACGAAGCCCGCGAAGTGTCGCGCCGCGCTCGCGCCGACGGCCTGCATCGCGCAGCCATCATGGTGCCGAAAGGTGAATGGGGCGACCGCGTCCTCAAGGCGTTCAGCCAGGATTGGCAAGCCAATGGCGGCACCATCGTCGCCACCGAACGCGTCGACCAACCGGTCCAGTTGGCCCAGCAAATTGCCGACATGTTCCAGCTGCGTCAGAGCGAAGGTCGCGCCAAGAGCCTGCAAAGCACCGTTGGCTCGCAAGTGGCTGCCCAGCCATCGCGCCGCCAGGACATCGAGTTCATTTTCCTCGCCGCTACACCGCAACAGGCCCAGCAGATCAAACCGACCCTGAACTTCCAGTACGCAGGCGATGTTCCGGTCTATGCCACCTCCCACGTGTTCAGCGCCAACGGTGACGTCAACCAGTACAACGACATGAATGGCATTCGCTTCTGCGAGACGCCATGGTTGCTGGACGCCAATGATCCACTGCGCCGCCAGGTCACTGCCCAGTGGCCACAAGCCGCCGGCAGCCTGGGGCGCCTGTATGCCATGGGTGTGGACGCCTATCGTCTGGCGCCACGCCTGGGCCAGCTCAAGTCACTGCCGGACAGCCGCATCGACGGCGAATCGGGCAGCCTTGGCATGTCCCAGAGCCAGCGGGTCGTGCGCCAGTTACCATGGGCCGAGTTCGCCAATGGCCAGGTTCAGCGCCTGCCGGACACCGCTCGCTGATGCCTGACAGGTCACGCCAGCAAAGCGGCAAGGATGCCGAGCGCCATGCGCTCGAGCATCTTCAACAACAAGGTCTGCGCCTGCTGGCGCAGAACTGGTTGTGTAAACGCGGCGAGCTTGATCTGGTCATGCTAGATGGCGATACAGTAGTATTCGTTGAAGTCCGCTACAGAAAAAACACTCAATGGGGCGGCGCGCTCGATAGCATCGATGAGCGCAAACGGCAAAAACTGATTTTCGCCGCGCAATATTATCTTCAGCGCGAGCCGCGCTGGGCCAATTCCCCTTGCCGCTTCGACGTGATTGCCATCGACAGCCACCTCGATCAGTTGAACTGGCTACAGAATGCCTTCGACGGCTGATCGCCGGCATTGCGAACCGGACACTATCACCCAACATTTTGCTCTTTGCTTTGCGGGCTGCACATTCACGTGCCGAACAGCCGCGCTACTTAAGGTCACACAGATGGACATGCAATCCCGAATTCGCCAGCTTTTTCAGGCCAGTATCGACACCAAGCAACAGGCGATGGAAGTACTTGCACCGCACATCGAGCAAGCCAGCCAGGTCATGGTCAACGCCCTGCTCAACGAAGGCAAAATGCTTTCCTGCGGCAATGGCGGCTCTGCCGGCGATGCCCAGCACTTCTCCTCCGAGCTGCTCAATCGCTTTGAGCGCGAACGCCCAAGCCTGCCGGCCATCGCCCTTACGACCGACAGCTCGACGATCACCTCGATTGCCAACGACTACAGCTACAACGAAATCTTCTCCAAGCAGATCCGTGCACTCGGCCAACCGGGCGATGTGTTGCTGGCTATCTCCACCAGCGGCAACTCGGCCAACATAATTCAAGCGATTCAGGCCGCACATGATCGCGAAATGATTGTCGTAGCATTGACGGGACGTGATGGCGGCGGCATGGCGTCGCTACTGTTGCCCGAGGACGTCGAGATTCGCGTACCGGCCAATGTCACCGCTCGTATTCAAGAAGTCCACCTGCTGGCGATCCATTGCCTTTGCGACTTGATCGACAGCCAATTGTTCGGGAGTGAAGAATGACCCCTAATCGCCTTGGCCTACTGGCCTTGACCCTGTGCCTCAGCATCAGCGGCTGCACCTCGGTGGTGACTGCCAGCCGTGAAGCACCGATTGAAGATGACCGCGGCACTCGCACACTGGGCAGCAAGATCGACGATTCCCTGATCGACACCAAGGTTGGCGTGAACGTCGCCAAGGCCGACCCAGCCCTGGATAAGGATTCGCATATCGTCGTCACCAGCTTCAACGGTGTCGTACTGCTCGCCGGGCAAACGCCACGCGCAGACCTCAAGGCCAAGGCCGAACAGGCTGCCGCCGCTGTCCAGCGCGTGAAAAAGGTGCACAACGAACTGCAAGTCCTGCCACCTTCTTCGTTGCTGGCACGCCAGAACGACACCTGGCTGACCACCAAGATCAAGACCCAGATGCTCGCCGATGCGAACATCCCTGGCTCGCGCATCAAGGTAGTCACTGAAAACGGCATCGTCTACTTGCTGGGCCTGCTGACCAAGCAGGAAGCCGCGCAGGCGACCAACCTGGTGCAAGGGGTTTCCGGTGTGCAGAAGATCGTGAAATTGTTCGAGTACATCGACTGACCCTGCAGGATCGAGCTTGCTCGCGAAAAACGTTTGGCGAATGCGTTCATTCAGACTGCACGCGTCATCGTTCACGCCCATCGCGAGCAGGCTCGCTCCTACAACGTAATAAAAAAGGCGATCCTTGCGGATCGCCTTTTTTATTACTTCACCACTTTCAGACTGGGGCGACCGCTTGGACGCGGCGGCTCACTGTCGGGTGGTGGAAGATCGTCATCCGGCTCGATCTCGTCATCCTCGCCCATGGGCGATTCCAGATCGAACACCATGCCCTGGCCATTCTCCCGGGCGTAGATACCCAGGATCGAAGCAATTGGCACGTACAAGGTGTGCGGTACGCCACCAAAGCGCCCCTCGAAACTGACCGCCTCGTTATCCATGTGCAAGTGACGCACGGCTTGTGGCGATACGTTCAGGACGATCTGTCCGTCACTGGCAAACCCCTGAGGCACCTGCACCGACGGGTACTCGGAATTGACCAGCATGTGCGGGGTGCAATCGTTGTCCACAATCCACTCATAGAGCGCGCGGACCAGATAAGGTCGACTGGAGTTCATAACGGCTCCTTAAGCCTTAGCGCATGTCGCGTTCGACACCAGACAGACTCGCCTGGAAAGCCTCACGCGCAAACTGGCGCTCCATATAATCAAGCAGCGGCTTCGCCGGCCGCGGCAGTTCTATACCCAGAATCGGCAATCGCCAGAGTATTGGCAATAGGCAGCAATCCACCAGACTTTGTTCCTCACTGAGGAAAAACGGTTTGTCGGCAAACAGTGGCGACACACCCGTCAGGCTTTCGCGCAACTCTTTTCGAGCCACGGCACGAGCCGCTTCCTTGGTCCGCGAATCCAGAATCAGGTCCACCAGACCACACCAGTCTCGCTGAATGCGGTGCATCAGCAGGCGACTGTTGGCACGCGCCACGGGATAAACCGGCAGTAGCGGCGGGTGCGGGTAACGCTCATCCAGATATTCCATCACCACAGTCGACTCCCACAACGCCAGGTCGCGATCGACCAGCGTGGGCAAGCTGCCGTAAGGGTTCACCTCAATCAGTTTAGGTGGCTGGCGACCAGCCTCCACGTAAATGATCTCGGCGCTGACACCCTTCTCTGCCAGTACGATGCGCACTCGGTGGGAATAGTGGTCGGCGGGGTCGGAGTAACAGGCCAACCGATTGGTCACGCCCATGGCGATCCTCCTCGCTTGTAGAAATTATCGAAAGCGGAAAAACGAGCGCGCCCAGAGGGCGCCTCCCGTAACGACTGGATCACCAGTTTCGCTACATCTTCAGAGGCGCCCTTGGGCGCGCGCGATTAACAGCAATAGCTTGAAGCTTTATCAGTGCACGTCTTTCCAGTATTCGCGCTTGAGCAGGTAAGCGAAGACGAAGAAGAACGCCAGGTACAACAATACGTACGTACCGATGCGCTGATGTTGCAGCTTAACCGGGTTAGCCGAGTAAGCCAGGAAGGTTACCAGATTCTTGACCTTCTCATCGAACTGCTCTGCAGTCAGGGCACCGCTTTTCGGCACGATGGTCAACTGATCGCACGCTTCATGAGTCAGCGCCGTACCGGTCAGAGGGTCATATTGCTTCTTGCCGTCTTCGACGATCTGAACCTGTTTGCAACCCACCACCTGGCGACCCTGCAGGCCGACCAGGACGTTAGGCATGCCCACGTTCGGGAAGACCTTGTTGTTCACACCCCATGGGCGCGAAGGATCTTCGTAGAACGACTTCAGGTAACCGTAGAGCCAGTCGGTGCCGCGAACACGAGCAACCAGGGTCAGGTCCGGCGGCGCTGCGCCAAACCAGGCCTTGGCGTCCGCTGGCTGCATGCCGATGCTCATGTGATCGCCGATCTTGGCGCCAGTGAACACCAGCTTCTCGAGCATCAACTCATGAGGAATGCCCAGGTCGTCGGCAACACGCTCATAGCGCTGGAACTTGGCACTGTGGCAACCCATGCAGTAGTTGGCGAAGGTACGCGCGCCGTCCTGCATGGCCGCTTTATCGGAAACGTCGATGTCGACTTTTTCCAGCTCGGGGCCACCGTGCTCAGCTGCGAAAGCAAACACCGGCAGTGCAGCAAGCATCAATACAGCAAATAGTTTTTTCATCAGCCAGTCACCCTTTCCGGAACCGGTTTGGTCTTCTCGAGCCTGGTGTAGAACGGCATCAGAATGAAGTAGGCGAAGTACAGGAAGGTACACACCTGCGACAACAGCGTACGGCCTGGAGTCGGAGCCAGAACACCCAACACGCCCAGGATCACGAACGAAATGCAGAACACCCAGAGCCAGATCTTGCTCAGCCAGCCTTTGTAGCGCATCGACTTGACCGGGCTGCGGTCGAGCCACGGCAGGACGAACAGCACCGCGATGGCCGCGCCCATGGCGATAACGCCCAGGAGCTTGTCCGGAACCGCACGCAAGATGGCGTAGAACGGAGTGAAGTACCAGACCGGAGCAATGTGCTCTGGGGTCTTGAAGGCGTTCGCCACTTCAAAGTTCGGCTTTTCGAGGAAGTAGCCGCCCATTTCCGGGAAGAAGAACACAATCGAGCAGAAGATGAACAGGAACACCACCACGCCGACGATATCTTTCACGGTGTAGTACGGGTGGAAAGCAATGCCGTCCAGCGGTATGCCGTTTTCGTCCTTGTGCTTCTTGATGTCCACGCCGTCCGGGTTGTTCGAACCGACTTCGTGCAACGCCAGGATGTGCAGCACCACCAGACCCAGGATAACGATCGGCAGGGCAACCACGTGCAAGGCGAAGAAGCGGTTCAGGGTAATACCGGAAATCAGGTAGTCACCACGAATCCACTGGGTCAGGTCGTTGCCGATGACCGGGATCGCACCGAACAGCGAGATGATCACCTGTGCACCCCAGTAGGACATCTGGCCCCACGGCAGCAGGTAGCCCATGAAGGCTTCGGCCATCAACGCCAGGTAGATCAGCATGCCGAAGACCCACACCAGTTCACGCGGCTTCTGGTACGAACCGTAGAGCAGGCCACGGAACATGTGCAGATAGACCACGATGAAGAACGCCGAAGCGCCGGTGGAGTGCAGCAGACGCAGGATCGAGCCGTACTCGACATCGCGCATGATGTATTCGACGGAGGCGAATGCCTCTTCCGCCGATGGGGTGTAGCTCATGGTCAGCCAGACACCGGTAACGATCTGGTTGACCAGAACGAGCAGCGCCAGGGAGCCAAAGAAGTAGAAGAAGTTGAAGTTCTTCGGAGCGTAATACTTGCTGAGATGGTCTTCCCACATCTTGGTGGCGGGAAAGCGCGCATCAACCCAATCCATGAACTTGCTCATCACGCTTTCTCCGTATCGACGCCAATGATAATAATTTCATCGGTCTCATAGGAATGCGGGGGAACTGGCAGGTTCAAAGGCGCAGGCTGCGACTTGTAGACGCGACCAGCCAGATCGTAGTGGGAACCGTGGCAAGGGCAGAAATAGCCGCCTACCCAGTCCTTACCCAGATCCGCAGGTGCCACTTCGGGACGGAAGGTCGGCGAGCAACCCAGGTGCGTGCAGATACCGATCAGCAGCAGGACCTCGGGCTTGATCGAACGGGTTTCCGGATCAACGTAAGTCGGTTGTGTCGAGTTCTTGGAGGCCGGGTCAGCGAGCTGGCCCTCGATCTTCTTAAGATTCCCCAGGATTTCCTGTGTACGGCGGACGATGAACACCGGCTGGCCGCGCCACTCAGCAATCATCTGCTGGCCTGGCTCGATTTTGCTGACATTCACTTTCACCGGTGCACCTGCGGCTTTCGCCTTGGCACTGGGAAACCATGACCCCACGAACGGGACCGCAGCCCCCACCGCTCCTGCAGCACCCACCACGGATGTGGCTGCTACCAAGAAGCGACGCCGGCCTGCATTCACGCCGTCATTGCTCATTCAGTCCTCTCCCATCAGCTTTGTGGCCTGTTAAATCAGGCATCTACTAAGTAAAACTATGTACTTATAAAAATTTTGCCGAATGGTAATGAAAAGCCCCAATTCTGACAAGGTAATTACCGGAACCCATCACCCCCAAGCCTTGTAGTATAGGGTGTCTGCGGATGTGGCAAGTTGTCACAGCGCAATTCTTTGATAAATCGCAGACATAAAAAAACGCCCAGCTCCGTGAGGAAACTGGGCGTTCTTTTTTGAACGTGAAAGCGAATTAACGCTTCGAGTACTGCGGACGCTTACGCGCTTTACGCAGACCGACTTTCTTACGTTCAACTTCACGAGCATCGCGGGTTACGAAGCCGGCTTTACGCAGGGCGCTGCGCAGAGTCTCGTCGTAGTCCATCAGAGCACGAGTGATGCCGTGGCGGATTGCGCCAGCCTGACCACTCACACCACCGCCGATCACGGTGACGTAGATGTCGAACTTCTCGACGGTCTCAGTCAGCTCCAGCGGCTGACGAACTACCATGCGGGCAGTTTCGCGGCCGAAGAAGTTATCCAGCGAACGGTTGTTGATGGAGATGTTACCAGTACCCGGACGCAGGAAAACGCGTGCGGTTGCGGTCTTGCGACGGCCAGTGCCGTAATTTTGAGTCGCCGACATAATGTACTATTCCGTTAAAACTTCAGTTCTTGGGGCTGCTGAGCAGTATGTGGGTGTGCAGCGCCCGCATAGACTTTCAGCTTACGGTACATGTCGCGACCCAGTGGGTTCTTAGGCAGCATGCCTTTAACCGCGGTCTCGATCACGCGCTCAGGGGCCTTGGCGATCAGCTTTTCAAAGTTGATCGACTTGATGCCGCCCGGGAAACCGGAGTGGGAGTAGTACATTTTGTCAGTGGTTTTAGCACCGGTAACACGAATCTGCTCAGCGTTGATTACGACGATGTAGTCGCCGGTGTCAACGTGAGGAGTGTACTCAGGCTTGTGCTTGCCACGCAGACGGCTCGCGATTTCGGTGGCCAGACGACCCAGGGTCTGACCAGCAGCGTCGACGACAAACCAGTCGCGCTTTACTGTTTCCGGTTTAGCAGTAAAAGTTTTCATTCTTTATAGCCTCAGGGGCCGCCCTGTAAATTAGACGGCGGATCTTACTGAATAGTGCGTACTTTGACAAGTCAAAGGCAGCCGGATACAGACGCTTTCGGGGGCTCGGGTCGGCGCGTCCGTTCAACGGCAAGATTCTTCGGCGGCGGCGCATCACTTCCACTGCAGAAAGAGGTGCGCAATTATGCAGATTGCGAAAAATAATTCAACCTGCTTTTATGATTGTTTTGCCCAAGGAGCACCCGATGGACTATCGCCAGCTAGGCCGAACCAATCTGAACGTGAGTGCCCTCTGCCTCGGAACCATGACCTGGGGCGAGCAAAACAGCGAGGCAGACGCCTTCGCCCAGATTGAGCGAGCCAAGAGCGCCGGGATCAACTTCATCGACACCGCCGAGATGTACCCGGTGCCACCCAAGGCCGAAACCTACGCCACCACCGAACGCTACATCGGCAATTATTTCAAAAGCCGCGGCGATCGCGCCGACTGGATCCTGGCCAGCAAGATCGCCGGCCCCGGCAACACCATCGACTACATCCGCGACAAAAACCTGCGGCACAACCGCCAGCACATCACCGAAGCAGTGGACGCCAGCCTCCAGCGCCTGCAGACCGACTACATCGACCTGTACCAACTGCACTGGCCGGAGCGCAGCACCAACTTCTTCGGGCAACTGGGCTACAAGCACAAGATCGAAGCCAACCTGACTCCGCTGGAGGACACCCTCGAAGCGCTGGACGAGCAGGTCCGCGCCGGCAAGATCCGCCACATCGGCCTGTCCAACGAGACGCCATGGGGCACCATGCGCTTCCTGGCCCTGGCCGAAGCCCGTGGCTGGCCGCGCGCCGTGTCGATCCAGAACCCGTACAACCTGCTCAACCGCAGCTTCGAAGTCGGCCTGGCGGAAATCGCCATCCGCGAGCAATGCGGCCTGCTCGCCTATTCGCCGCTGGCGTTCGGTTTCCTGTCAGGCAAGTACGAAGGTGGCGCCCGCCCGCCAAAAGGTCGCCTGAGCCTCTACAGTCGCTTCAGCCGCTATTTCAACCCGCAGTCGGAAGCGGCATGCAGCCGTTACGTGGCCCTGGCTCGCGAGCACGGCCTGGACCCGGCGCAAATGGCTCTGGCGTTCGTGACGCAGCAGCCGTTCGTGACCAGCAACATCATTGGCGCGACGACGATGGAGCAACTGGAGAGCAACATCGCCAGTTTCGACTTGAAGCTGTCGGAGGAAGTACTGGAAGGGATCGAGGCGATTCACATGGATCACCCGAATCCTGCGCCATAACCCCCACCTGTAGGAGCGAGCTTGCTCGCGAAAAACCTGAGCACACCGTTGGGTGTCAGGTTTTCAACGTTATCGTTGACGACCATCGCGAGCAAGCTCGCTCCTACAATGATCTGGCAATGATCTCCTTCATGATTTCATTGGTGCCGGCATAGATCCGCTGCACCCGTGCATCCGCCCATGCCCGCGCGATCGGGTACTCCCACATGAACCCGTAGCCACCGTGCAACTGCACACACTCGTCGAGCACCTTGCACTGCAGGTCGGTGCCCCAGTACTTGGCCATCGCCGCCGTCGGCACGTCGAGCTTGCCTTGCAGGTGCAGCTCCAGGCAACGGTCGACGAAGACCCGGCCGATCTGGATTTCCGTGGCCATCTCCGCCAGCTTGAACCGGGTATTCTGGAAATCCGCGATCGACTTGCCGAATGCCTTGCGCTCACGGGTGTAGTCCAGCGTCCATTGCAGCGCCGCTTCGGCTGAAGCCAGCCCGCCAATGGCCACCGTGAGGCGTTCCTGGGGCAACTCCTGCATCAGGTAGGCAAAGCCCATCCCGGCCTGGCCCAGCAGGTTTTCCTTGGGCACACGCACGTCCTGGAAGAACAGCTCCGAGGTGTCCTGGGCTTTCATTCCGACCTTCTCCAGGCGCTTGCCCTTGTCGAAGCCCGGCGTATTGGCTTCCACCAGAAACAGACTGGTGCCCTTCGCGCCAGCCTTCGGATCGGTCTTGGCGACGACGATCACCAGATCGGCCAGGTAGCCGTTGGTGATAAAGGTCTTGGAGCCGTTGATCACGTACTCATCGCCATCGAGTACGGCCGTGGTTTTCACCCCTTGCAGATCGGAACCGGCACCCGGTTCAGTCATGGCGATCGCGGTAACCATCTCGCCGGACACCAGTTTCGGAAGGTATTTGTGCTTCAGCGTCTCACTGCCGTAATGCAGGATGTAGGGCGCCACGATGTCCGAGTGCAAGGAAAAACCGATGCCGGTCAGGCCAAGTCGCCCCACTTCTTCGATTACCACCGCACTGTAGAGAAAGTCCGCCCCCAAGCCGCCGTACTCTTCCGGCAAGTGCGAGCAAAGCATCCCCGCCTCCCCTGCCTTGTTCCACAGTTTGCGGTCGATATAGCCTTGTTTTTCCCATTGCCCATGGAACGGCACCGCCTCTTTTTCGAGGAACGTCCGCACGCTGTCGCGGAAAAGCTCGTGCTCGGAACTGAACAGGGTTCTGGGGATCATGCGGCACCTTTTCTTTGTTTTTAGAAGGAATTGACCTTCAGAGACTATGCCTCGCTTCCGATACAGGACACTGGACACATCCGACAAAAAATAAGACGATCCAGCCGTCTGGTGACCACTTCCCCCTATAAAAATAAAGTTGAATTATGTCTAACCAAGCCTCCACGCCCCTGCGGCGCGTCAGCATCCTGGCCATCGACCGGGTTTTCGCTTCCACCCTCATGCAAGCCAAGGATTTCTTCCACCTCGCCAGCCTGCGCTACGGCAAACAGCTGGGCCAGGGCCTGACACCGGCGTTCGAAACCCGCCTGGTCAGCCCCGATGGCAAACCGGTCAACACTTTCAGCGATGTGATGATTCCGGTGGATGGCGGACTGGAAAACGCCGACATCATCGTTCTTCCCGCGTTCTGGGACGATTTCGACAACCTCAGCAAACGTTACCCGCAAATCCTGCCCTGGCTGCGCCAGCAACATGCGCGCGGCGCCGTACTGTGCGGCGAGGCCACTGGTGTTTTCTGGCTGGCCGAAGCCGGGCTGCTCAATGGCAAGGAAGCGACTACCTACTGGCGCTTCTTCAATGCCTTCGCCGAACGCTTCCCCAAGGTCCAGCTCAATCAGGACAAACACCTGACCGACGCCGACAACCTGTACTGCGCCGGCGGCACCACCTCGGCATGCGACCTGTATATTTACCTGATCGAGCGCTTCTGCGGCGCCAACGTGTCCCAGGCCGTAGCCCGAGACATCCTCTATGAAGTGCAGCGCAGCTATTCACCGGGACGGATTGGATTCGGCGGGCAGAAACTGCACCAGGACGTGATCATCCTGCAGATCCAGCACTGGCTCGAAGAACACTTCGCCGACAAGTTCCGTTTCGAGGACGTCGCCCGCGAACACGGCATGAGCATCCGCAACTTCATGCGCCGCTTCCAGACCGCCACCGGCGACAAGCCACTGCATTACCTGCAACGCCTGCGCATCGAAACCGCCAAGGGCTTGCTGTCCGGCAGCCGCAAGAGCATCAAGACCATCAGCTACGAGGTTGGTTATGACGATGCGAGCTTCTTTGCGCGGCTGTTCCGCCAGCACACGGAGTTGTCACCGAATCAGTATCGGCAGCAGTTTCAGCAAGCGGCGTAATCACAGGCATACAAATGCCCCCCAGTGGGAGCGAGCTTGCTCGCGATAGCGGCGCATCAGTCACATCAATACTGAATGTGCCGCCGTCATCGCGAGCAAGCTCGCTCCCACACAGACTTTGGTGAGCCCAAAGAGGTTCTTCCGCGCACAAAAAAGGCCTGCATTTGCAGGCCTCTTTCATTTTCCGAACTGCCCTACGGCTTGTGCGCCCTGGACAGGAATTCGTGGGATTGCATTTCCAGCAGTCGGCTGAGGGTACGCTGGAATTCGAAATTCAAGCGCCCGCCGGTGTAGAGATCCTTTAGCTCGACTTCAGCAGAAATGATCAGCTTCACGTTACGGTCGTAGAACTCGTCGACCATGTTGATGAAGCGTCGGGCGATGTCGTCGGTGGTGACGCTCATCTGCTCGACATCGCTGAGCAGCACGGCGTGGAAGATCTTGCCCAGTTCGATGTAGTCGTTCTGGCTGCGCGGGCCGTCGCACAGTTCACGGAAGTTGAACCAGGCCACGTCATCGCAGGTGCGCAGGGCACGGATTTCGCGGTTTTCGATCATCAGCACGTCATTTTCGACCGCTGCCGTGCATTCCGGTGTCAGTGCACGGAAGCTCTTGCGCAGGCTTTCGTTGGCGGCTTCGTCGAGTGGATAGTGGAACAGCTCGGCCTGTTCGAGGTGACGCAGACGATAGTCGACGCCGCTGTCGACGTTGACGATCTCGGTATTCTGCTTGATCAGCGCAATGGCCGGCAGGAAGCGCGCGCGTTGCAGGCCATCCTTGTACAGGCCATCCGGCACGATGTTCGAAGTCGCGACCAGGGTTACGCCGTTCTTGAACAGTTCTTCCATCAGGGTGCCAAGGATCATGGCGTCGGTGATGTCGGAAACGAAGAATTCATCGAAGCAGATGACCCGGGCTTCGGTGGCGAAGCGCTTGGCGATGATGGTCAGCGGGTTTTTCTCGCCGCCCAGGGTTTTCATCTCTTCGTGCACACGCTTCATGAAGCGGTGGAAGTGGGTGCGGGACTTTTCCTTGAAGGGCAGCGCTTCGAAGAAGGTGTCCACCAGGTAAGTCTTGCCGCGACCTACGCCGCCCCAGAAATACAGGCCCTTGACCGGGGTCTGATCCTTCTTGCCAAACAACTTGCCCAGCAGGCCCGGCTTGTTTTGCTCGGCCGCGACCAGGTCGTCGTACAGGCGCTGCAAATGACGCACGGCAGTTTCCTGCGCGGCGTCATGGAAGAATTCCGGGCGTTTCAGATCAGCTTGATATCGTTCTAGGGGCGTCATAATTCGTTAGCAAGGCAACAAAAACGGGCCGACACTGTAGCGACGACCCCGAGGAATGGCAATCGGCCCTTGGTCGGGCCGAACCGTTGTTTATTCCTGAACCGGCGTCAGGGCAATGCGCAAGGCTTCGATGGCAGCGTCACGGGCGGCGCTGTCGGCAAACGCCGGGCTGTCGGCAACGCACTCGCCTTCCAGCCAGATGCTGAAGCCCAGGTCTTCACTGCGCACGTCCAATGCCTGGCCCGCTTGCAGTTGCTTGGTCACCTGCCCGGCGGTTTTACCGTCGGCGAAGTTGCGCGACAGCAGCAGTTGTTCGCCATCTGCCGCCAGCAGACGGAAGCGGAAACTGCCGTCGTCTTCACGGAAGCTGACAAAACGCGCAGCCTTCACGGCTTTCTTCTTGGTGGTCGCCGCCACTTGAGTCTGGGCAACGAAGGAGCGCAGGCCCACCGCTTCACGCAGTTCGTTGAGGAAGGGTGTCGCTACCGCACGGGCCTTTTTCGCGCCGTGTTGCAGGATGTCCTCCAGATCCGCCGGGCGCTCGATCAGCTGGTTGTAACGCTCGCGGGATTCGCCCAGTTCGTTGTCGAGCAACTGGAACAGACGATTCTTCGCCTCGCCCCAACCCAGGCCCTGCAACAGTTCGCTGCGGAACTCGTCGGCTTGCGCCGGGGTGGCAAACGCCTGGAACAGGGTGAACAGGTGCGAGTTGTCCGGATCCTTGGCTTCGCCCGGTGCGCGGGAGTCGGTGACGATCCGCGAAATCGCGTCCTTCATCTCTTTGGCACTGCTGAAGAGCGGGATGGTGTTGTCGTAGCTCTTCGACATCTTGCGACCATCCAGGCCTGGCAACGTGGCGACGCTCTCTTCGATCAACGCCTCGGGCATGGTGAAGAACTCTTTGCCCTGGCCAAAAAGATGGTTGAAGCGCTGGCCGATGTCCCGCGCCATTTCCACGTGCTGGATCTGGTCACGACCGACCGGCACCTTGTGCGCATTGAACATCAGGATGTCCGCGGCCATCAGCACCGGATAGCTGTAAAGGCCCATGGTGATGCCTGCGTCCGGGTCCTCGCCGGTCTCGACGTTCTTGTCCACCGAAGCCTTGTAGGCGTGGGCGCGGTTGAGCAGGCCCTTGGCGGCGACGCAGGTCAGCAGCCAGGTCAGCTCGGGGATTTCCGGGATGTCGGACTGGCGGTAGAAGGTCACGCGGTCGACATTCAGGCCACCGGCCAGCCAGGTCGCAGCGATTTCCAGACGCGAGCGCTGGATGCGCAGCGGGTCATCGCACTTGATCAGGGCGTGGTAGTCCGCCAAAAAGTAGAACGAGTCGGCATTGCTGTCACGGCTGGCCAGGATCGCCGGGCGGATGGCACCGGCGTAGTTGCCCAGGTGCGGCGTGCCGGTGGTGGTGATGCCGGTGAGGATACGGGTACGAGTCGTCATGGGTAATCGCTTGTCAGACTGCAATCAATTCGAGAGACGCGGCAGGATCAGATCCTTGAGATCGGTCAGCTTGCCATGAAAAAAGTGTCCGCATTCTGCCACTTTCAGCAGCTCATGGGGACGTTCAAGCGTGTCGGACCATTGGTAAACCAACTGCGGATCGATCACTTCGTCGGTTTCCGGCTGGATCAGGGTCAGTTCGCCCTGCTGTGGCAGTGAGTCCTGAGCGCTCAGGCGCATGACCGCCGGTGCGACCATGAATAGATGCTTGAGCGGTTCGCCCTTCGCTTCCAGGCGTCCGCCAAGACTTGCTGCAACAAACCCACCGAAGGAGAAACCGAACAGGGTCAGTGGCAATTGCGGGTGTCTGGCGCGAAACCATTCGGCCACAGCCTGGGCATCATCGACTTCGCCGGTGCCCATATCATGTGTACCTTCACTGGCACCCACCCCGCGGTAGTTGAAACGCAAAGTAATCAAACCGGCATCACGCGCGGTGCGCTGCAGGGTCGAGACCACTTTGTTGAGCATGGTGCCGCCCTGCACCGGGTTCGGATGGCAGATCAGCGCCAGGCCACGCGCCTGCTCGTTGTCCAGGTACAGTGCTTCCAGTTGACCCACCGGGCCATCAATCACTACAGGGGTTTCACGCATAAGCAAGGAAGGAACTCCGTGACCTCGGATCAGGTCGACTCGTCTAGCAAATTGTCTGTGGCTGTCTATTGCGAGTGAATCGCGGTATACAGCGCAGGTTCGAGCCGTTAACGTAAAGCAAAGCCGTTTATAGAGGAAGGACTCGTGGAACACTCGCTCTTAGTTTGGTTGTTACCGACTCTTGCCCTGGTTGTGGGTGTCGCCATTGGGTTCCTGATCGCTCGCGTTGCACCGAACGCCGCGCCCAGCCGCACGCAGCGTCAGCTGGACGATATTCAGGAACGTTTCGACAGTTATCAGAACGAGGTGGTGACCCACTTCAACAGCACCGCGACACTGGTCAAGAAACTGACTCAGAGCTATCAGGAAGTGCAGGACCATCTCGCCGAGGGCGCCAACAGCCTGGCCCTGGACGAACAGACTCGCCAACGCCTGCTGGCTTCCCTGCACGCCGACGCGGCGCAGGCACCCCGTGAACGCCTGACGCCACCGCGCGATCAGGAGCCGCCTCGCGACTACGCACCGAAAGCCCCGAACTCGCCGGGCATGCTCGATGAGCATTATGGCCTGAAGAAGTAATCAGCTTTCGCGCCATACAAAAAGCCCCCGGACTTTCACTGGTCCGGGGGCTTTTTTGTTTCTGTCTGTTCCAGATTCCTGCTGCCTGGTCTGGCCTCTTCGCGGGCAAGCCCGCTCCCACAATGGTCGATGTCGTACACAAAATCTGCATCCAACACATGACCTGTGGGAGCGGGCTTGCCCGCGAAGGGGCCGGAACTGACGACAAAAAAAGCCCGCCCGATCCGTAGAAGATCGAGCGGGCTTTTCTACGCCTGGGGTTCAATCAGACGATCAAGGGTACTGCTGAACCTGACCTTGCTGCTGACCACCATACTGCTGGCCCGGAATCGCCTTGAGGTTGACCTCTACACGGCGGTTCTGCGCCCGGCCATTGGCGTCGCCGTTGCTGGCAACCGGGCTATCCGGACCGGCGCCACGAGCGCTCAGATTGGCACCGCTGACACCTTGCGAGGTCAGGTAGGTTGCCACGCTCTGTGCGCGACGCTGGGACAGGTCCATGTTGTGCTGGCGGCTGCCGGTGCTGTCGGTATAGCCGACGATCTCGATCTGGTTCTGGTTGAACTCTTTGAGCGAGCCCGCCAGGTTGTTCAGCGGCTGATAGAAACTTGGGGCAATGTTCGCCGAATCGGTAGCGAACGTGATGTTGCCCGGCATGATCAGCTTGATCTGGTCGCCCTGGCGCTGCACTTCAACACCGGTGTTGGCCATGCTGGCGCGCAGCTTTTTCTCTTGCTGATCGGCGTAGTAGCCGTAACCGGCGGCGGAAGCACCGACCACCGCAGCACCGATCAGTGCGCCCTTGCCACGGTTATCGTGGTTGATCGCAGCACCGGCCAGCGCACCGGCCAGAGCGCCGAGGCCACCGTATTTCGCGGTCTTGCTCATGCCTTGGGAGCTGCCATCCGCCTGACCCTGCGGCTGACCGTCATAAGGGTTGGGCGAGGCACAGCCGGACAGTACGGCCACGGCAGTAGCGACAATCATCAAACGACGCATGGTGAACATGTAAAGCTCCTACTTTTTTTGCATTCTGTGGTGCAACGGACCAAGGCATCAGCCTTTGCGGGCGTTGGATCATGTTAACGGGTAAAAATTCCGAATGTTACAAATCAGCCCCGAACAAACGGGTTTTCGCGCATTTCATCGCCCAGACGGGTGTCCGGACCATGCCCGGTCACCACGGTTGCGTCTTCGTCGAGGGTGTACAGCCGCTGCTTGATCGAGCGCACGATGGTCGCCTGGTCGCCGCCCCACAAATCCGTGCGTCCGACGCCGCGACGAAACAGCGTATCACCAGCAATCAGCAGCTTGGCCTCGGAAAACCAGAAGCTCATGGAGCCCGGCGTATGACCTGGCGTGTGCAGCGCCACGCCGCAGCCGCAAGCCAGTTCTTCATCATCGGCCAGCCAGCGATCCGGGGACGGCACCGGGGTATAAGGAACGCCGAACATCTGGCACTGCATTTCCAGGTTGTCCCAGAGAAACTGGTCTTCCTTGTGCAGATGCAGCGTCGCGCCGGTTTTCTCCTTGAGTTGACCGGAAGCCAGGAAATGATCGAGGTGGGCGTGGGTGTGAATGATGCTGACCACTTTCAGCCCCAGGGCGTCGAGCCGCGCCAGGATCAGCTCATGATTGCCACCTGGATCGACGACGATGGCCTTTTTCGTTACCGGATCGCCGATGATCGTGCAGTTGCACTGCAACGGGCCGACGGGGAAGGTTTCGCGAATGAGGGTGGGTTGCTGGGACATCGGCGGGGCCTGCTCGATAAACGGGGGATGAGTGATTTTCTCACAATTGAGTATCCAGCCAATGGCCGCGATGTGTAACGTGAAAAATCCTTAACCCAGTACCCCCAATTCCTTGGCTCGCGCCACCGCCTGCGTACGCCGCTCGACCCCGAGCTTGCTATTGATATGGCTGGCGTGGGTCTTGACCGTGTGCAGGGAAATAAACAGCTGATCGCTGATTTCCTGGTTCGAACAGCCCTGGGCGATCAATCGCAGGACCGCCATTTCCCGGGTGCTGAGTTGCTCCGCGGCTGCGCAGGACTCCAGCCCGGGACGGGCAGCCAATGCCGGCAGTTTTTCACTGAGGCTCAGGGAAACGGGGGTTGGCGGACAGCTTTGAAGCTGCCCACGCAGCCAGTCCGGGTGCTCGGCCAACAAGCCCTCAAAGGGTTGCAGCACCCCTCCGCCGGCGGCGTCCAGCGCCTGGGCCAGTGCCTTGCGTGCTTCCGGTTCCCGTCCGCTACCCAGCAACAACGCCACTTTCTGGGTCAGCGCCATGGCGCTGAGCATCTGCCGACCGCTTTGCTGGCCATGTTCGAGCAGTGCATTCAAACGCCCTTCGGCCAGCATCGGTTGGCCCTGGATGACGTCAAGCAAGGCTTGTTGCAATTCGATATGCAGCGGCAATTGCGGGTGGAACTCCGGTGGTGCCGCCGCGTTTTCGCCGTTATAGGTCTGTCCCAGGCGCGCCAGCCAGGCTTCGGCCAGATCGGTGCGCCCCTGGGCCAGCCAGAGTTCACATTTGACCAGGGTGATCATGGCCAGATAGTAGATCGGTGGCACATCCCAGATGTGCATGAGCCGTTCGGCTTCGGCAAGCTCGGCAAAGGCCTTGGCGAACTCGCCACTGCTGCCTTCCAGCCTGGCAATCACGCAGTGGCCGATCAGCACGCTGATGTCACGGCAGGCGCGCGCCTCGCTCAAACCGGCCTGCAATCGCACCCGCGCCAATTGCGGCTGCATGCGCAGGGCCAGCAAAAAGCCCTCGTACAAGGTCAGCCGGGCGCGAACCGCATATAGCCGTTGCGCAGGCAAGCTCTGCAGGCGCTGCATTCCCTGACGGACCTCTTCCAGCGCCCGACAGATTTCCCCGCGTGCTTGCAACACCCGGGCGCGGTCGTAGTGCGCCAGTGCTTCGAACAAGGGGTTGCCGACCCGTTGCGCCAACTCCAGCGATTCGCGGTTCAATCCCCGTGCCCGCCACAAATCACCGTCGGCTATGGCGAGATTGGACAGGGTCGAGAGGCACATCAGGCGCTGGCCGTAACGCTTGGACGGAAGACTTTCCAACGCTTCGCGGCAGTACCGCAGCGTCAGTTCGCGGTTGCCGCGTCCACGGGCAATGATGCCGCTCAACGCCAGCCATTGAGCGAGCATCGACTTCTGTGCGGTGGCCGACGGAGCAGGCAGGAAACGGCTCAAATGGCTGGCCAGCTCTTCGGCGGCATCCAGTTGGCAAGCCATCCCCAACGCCCAGCTATAAAGCACGATCAGCCGCGGCGTGCTGATCAGCAAGCTGTCAGGCAAGTCCATTTTCCAGCGCAGCAACATGCCGACATTCTGCTCGGCCAGCAGCTGCTCTTCGGAGAGGTTCTGCACCAGGTTCGCCGCGACGTCCAGGTGACCGGCGCGCAAGGCCTGCTCCACGGCCTCATCGAGCAGTCCCTGGGCATTGAACCAGCGGCAGGCACGCAGGTGCAGGCTGGCGGCCGGCACCATCGACTGGGAAGTCGGGCGCGTGCGCAACAGATCGGAAAACAGGTGGTGGTAACGATACCAGTGGCCGTGCTCGTCCAGCGGCACCAGGAACACCTGGTGGGCGAGCAGGAAGCGCAGGATTTCGCCGCTGTCATGGGCGTCGCGAACGGCGTCGCACAGTTCGCTGCAAAAACGCTCCTGGGGCGCCGTGTCGTAGAGGAACGACTGGACCTCGGCGGGCAGGCAATCGATGACCTCTTCGAGCAGGTAATCGCGGATCAGCCCTTCCCCGCCGTGCAAGGATTGCGGCAGCGCGCCGTCGGTACCCGCCTCCGAGGCGGCCAGCAGCCAGAAACGCAACCCCGCGACCCAACCTTCGCTGCGCTGGATCAGGTTTTCCAGTGCTTCACCGCGCAAGGAACTGCTGTGCCGGTCGAGCAGGCTCAAGGCCTCGTCGTGGGTCAGGCGCAGATCCTGTTCATGCAATTCAAGCAGTTGTCGCGACAGCCGCAGCCGCGCCAGATGCCAGTCGGGACGTTGGCGACTGGTGACCATCACCAGCAAGCCATCCGGGAGATGATTGAGGAAAAATTGCAGGCAACGGTCCAGTACCGGCCCCTGGGCCAGATGGTAATCATCCAGCACCAGCAGCAATGGCGTCGCGGTGGACAAGTGCTCGGCCAATTCGTCGAGCAGGCCATCCAGCCATTCTTCGAATGCGAAAGGCTGATGGCGCTGGCGCATTTTCAACAGCCCGAGCGATTGCCTGCCCAGGTGCGGGAAGTAGTCCTGGAGGCCTTCCAGCAGGCGCTCGAGAAAACGTCCCGGGTCACTGTCTCGCGGGCTCAGCCCCAGCCAGAGACTTTGCCAGTGCGCCGGCAACCCCTGACAAAACTCCACCGCCAACGAACTCTTGCCGAACCCTGCCGGTGCGCTGACCAGCAATAACCTGCCACCGAGCCCGGCACTCAGGCGCTCGCACAAACGTGGACGCAGCACATGGCCGTCGGGCAACGGCGGGCGGAAGAAGCGCCCGTCGAGTGTCGCGACAGCAACGTTTGCAGAACCTGGGGATGTAGACAAATCAGTCATAGCCGGCTCTTGTTTGAATTGCGGGTGGCGGCGTTGCAGATGTCCGCAGACTAGCCGTAAACGGATAGGGAATGAAGGTAATTGCTACAAATGGCTACAAAAAGTCTACAAGCAAAAAAAAACGCCCCGAACCAGTCGGGGCGTTTTCAGAGGGTGCGGCCTCTACTCAGTTCACTTTAGCGAACACCATCCTGACGCAAGGCGGCCGGGGTGAAGTCGCTGGTGGTGGCAGTGAAGCCGAAGTCATAAGCCGACTTCTCTTCGTTCTTCATGCCCAGCGCCAGGTAACGACCCGATTGCAGGTCGTACAGGGTTTCAAGGGCATACCACGGCACTTGCTTGTCGTAGTAGTTCTCGGCATGGGCCTCGGCGACGCGCCACAGTTGACCGCGACCGTCGTAATGATCGATGACCGCTGCTTGCCAGGTGTCTTCGTCAATGTAGAAGTCACGCTTGGCGTAGATGTGACGCTGACCTTCCTTCAGGGTGGCAACTACATGCCACACACGACGCAACTCGTAACGAGCCAGGTCCTGGTTGATGTGACCGGCCTTGATGATGTCGGTGTACTTGAGCTTCGGATCGTCGAGCTTGTAGGCATCGGAAGCGATGTACATCTCTTTCTTGCCTTCGAGCTTCCAGTCGTAACGATCCGGTGCACCGTTGTACATGTCCAGGTTGTCGGAGGTACGCAGGCCATCGGCTGCGGTACCCGGGCCGTCATAGGACACTTGCGGCGCACGGCGCACACGACGCTGGCCGGCGTTGTAGACCCATGCCGAGCGCGGCTCCTTGACCTGGTCGAGGGTTTCGTGAACCAGCAGTACACCACCGGCCAGACGCGCCGGCGCGGTCACTTTCTGCTTGAAGTAGAACAGGATGTTGCCCGGGTTCGCCGGATCGTAGTCCTTCATCTTGTCGCGGAACACGAACTGGTCCTGGAAGTACACCAGGCTGAACGAGCCGTTCGGCTGTGGTGTGGCCTGGGTTACCAGACGGGTCACGCTGCCCCCGCGATAGCGGGTGATGTGGTTCCAGATGACTTCAACGCCGCTTTTCGGGATCGGGAACGGAATGGCGGTTTCAAAGTTCTCCAGGCCGTTGCCGCCGGACACCAGCTTGGTGTTGGTGGCGTTCTTCTTGATGGAGGCGAACACCTCATCCGGCACGGTGGCACCGCGGTGGGACGGATAGACCGGCATCTTGAAGGTTTCCGGGTAGCGCTTGAACATCGCGTACTGGCCCGGGGCAAGCTTTTCCTTGTACTGGTCGACGTTCTGCGCCGTGATGGTGAACAGCGGTTTTTCACCCGGGTACGGATCGGACAGGAAGCCCTTGCTGTCGACCGCTCCGGCATTCTTCGGCAACGGTTTCCAGGCCGGGATCGAACCGTCGGCGTTACCCGCCATTTCGGCGCCCATCGGGGTCAGGCTCTTGCCCAGCTTGTCGGCCTCGGCCTGGGGAACCGCTGCGATGACACTGGTCGCCAGCAGCGAAAGCCCCAGAACACCGGCGTGGAACAGACTCTTTGTTATTTTCATATGTTCGTTCGTCCTGAAAATTCAGTGCTTAGAAGTTCACGCCGAGGCTGAGCGCAACGAAGTCGCGGTCATCCACGGTGGTGTACTTGCCGTCGAAGAAGTTGGTGTAGGCCAGGCTCGCGGTGTAGGTGTTCTGGTACTCGGCGTCGACACCCAGGCTCACCGCCTTGCGGCCTTCCTCGAAGTTGCCGCCAGGCCCAGGGGAGTAGCCTTCCACGTCATGAGACCAGGCTACGTTTGGCTTGAGGTTCACACCGGCAAACACGTCGTTGTATTCCCAGATGGCACGACCGCGGTAGCCCCATGAAGTCGCGGTGGTGAAGCCTTCGTCGGTGCAGTTGCGGCTGCGGTTGTTGGTCGGCGTACCCGGGCCGGCACCGCTGATGGTGCTGTTGTTGAGTGTCACGCAGGTATTGAGCGCGCCAGAGGCTGGCAATTCACCCGGACCGTAGACCGGATCGCGGCCATAACGAACGTCGGAAGTGCTTTCCAGGCCGCCAACGTGGGTCACGCCCACTTCGCCCACCAGGGTCAGACGGCTGGCGCCCATGACCTGATCGAAGAAGTGCGTCAGGGTGGTCTGGAACTGGGTGACTTCCTTGCGACGATACCCGTGCAGGTCCTGACCCGGCACGCCGGTAAGCAGCGATGCATTGGTCAACGGGTTGTTCGGGTTGTTATTGCCTATAGGACGAACACCGGAGAACAGGATGTCGGTGGAGTTGAGCTGCACCGGAGCGTTCGGACGGTAGCTGATCTCACCGCTCCACGCCGTACCGGTAGGCAGGGTGGTGGAGAAGCTCAGGCCGTAGAGGCGGATGTCTTCCGGGTATTCGATGAAGTACTGCGAATTACCCGCCACCAGCAATGGCGCCAGTGCGGCGAACGGGCCGCCCTGGAGGGCCGCTGCAGTGTTGTAGACCGACTGCGGCGCACCGGTAGCGCTGAAGATCGGCGCACGGCTGTGGTAATTCATGAAGTAGGCGCCGAACTCGGTGTCCAGCGGATCGAACATGTACTTGAGGGACGCGCCCCACTGGCCGCTGTCGCGGGCATCGCGATCGGGGCCACGACGCACCAGAACACCCTCATTGTTGACGTCGACGCCGTTGGCGGCCAAAGGCCCCAGGGCAATGGCCGGAATTTGCGAGCGCTTGGCCAGTACGCGCAGGTTGTCGTCGCAGCCGTCGGCAACGATGTCTGGCTGGGAGAAGAACGTGCCGCAGTTGTCGACAACGGTCTGGTCCCATTCAATTTGGTAGAACGCTTCGGCCGAGAGGTTTTCGGTCAGGCTCTGGGACACATAGAACATGTTGACCGGGATCAGGCCTTCCTTGATCTCGGCCCCCGGACGGCGGAACGCGGACACGTCGATCGGGTTGATCGAGTTGATGCCGCCACCGATGAAGGTACTTTCACCCCAGCTCACGACCTGCTTGCCCAGACGCACGGAGCCTGGCTGATCGGCAATGGAGTAGTTGTGGTAGACGAAGGCGTCGAGGATCTGGCCGCCGGCAGACTTGGCGCCTTCCTTGCGGTTGTCGTCGCTGATGTCCTTGAACGGACGGCTTTCGTCCTTCAGTTCAAAGTCGTACCAGTATTTGCCACGGACGAAAACACCGGTATCGCCGTATTTCAGTTCAAGGTCATGGATGCCCTTGAAGATCTTCGAGAAAGTTTCCCCGCTCTTGAAGTTCAGGTGACCGTCATCAGAAGTCTGGGACAGACCCTTGCCGCCGTTGTTGACACCGATGAGGTTCTTGTTGGCACTTTCGGTAGACCAACTGGCACCGATCGACAGGGATGAGTCGAACTGACCTTCGATTTCACCGACGTTGAAACTGACGCCGAATGCTGGCCCGGCGAGCGTAGAGGCAAGACTGACAGCCAGGGGCAGTTTCGCCCGGCGCCAGAACTGGTTTGCTGATGTCATCGACGCTACTCCATGTGCATTTTATTTTTATGGCAAGAGCACTTCTAAAAACGCTGTGGATAACCGGGAGCCATGGCATCCCAAAGTCATTCCAAAGTTGCATCGCCCCGGTTCGTGCGGTTGCCCCGTTCTTAAAAATCCTTGAGTGGACTATAGCCAGCAGGTAGTAGCGCTTGATCCCTCTAAAGTGTGATTTGCAGCTGCCAGCCACTCTGGAACAGTCCTTTCGCCAGTCCGACACCCGTCGGCACGGCAAGGATGGCTGAAAATTTCGTTTTGACAAGCCAAGCGCTTGCTTGGTGGGGGCTGGCGTGCCCTTTCGAGCACGCCAGGTGACGCTAAAGCGTCGAGAGGAAGGTGCTGTTGGTGGCTTGCCATTCGCTGATGTCGACACGAATGCGCTTCTTGTCGAGCTTGCCGACACTGGTCTTGGGAATTTCAGTAACAAGGGCGATCTGGCTCGGAATCGCCCACTTGCTCAAGTGCCCCAGCTCCACAAACGGCTTGAGGTGTTCCTTGAGTTCCCGCGCCCCGATTGCATGCCCCTCACGGAGCACCAGCAGGGCAAACGGCCGCTCTCCCCACTGCGGATCGGGGATCCCCACCACTGCTACTTCACGTACCGCCGCATGACGACTGATCAGGTCTTCCAGGTCCAGGGAGGAGATCCACTCGCCACCGGTCTTGATCACGTCCTTGATGCGGTCACGAATGTCGATCACGCCCATGCTGTCCAGGGTCGCCACGTCACCGGTGTGCAGCCAGCCTCCGGCCCAGAGCTCGGCGCCCTTCTGCGGCTCATTGAAATACCCCTCGGTCAGCCATGGAGCGCGTAACACCAGTTCGCCCTGGGTCTCGCCATCGGCGGGCAGGAAGTTGCCCTCGGTGTCGACGATCGCTGCCTCCACCAGTGGCCCCGGCACGCCGGCCTTGATCCGGTAAGTGGTGCGTTCGTCTTCGGTACCCGCCATCAATTCGTCGTTGAGGTGCGCGCACGAAACCAGTGGCCCGGTTTCCGACATGCCGTAGGCAGCGGTCAGCTGAATGCCTTTGGCCTTGGCCGCCTCGTACAACGTGCGGTTCAGGGCGCTGCCGCCGATGACGATTTTCCAGCCGCCGAAGTCGACGGTCTGCGCGGCCTTGGCATTGAGGACCATCTGCAAAATGGTCGGTACGCAATGAGAGAACGTGACCTTTTCCTTGCGCCACAACTCCACCAGGTACTCCGGGTCATAGCGGCCGGGATACACCTGCTTGAGCCCGAGCATGGTCGCCACATACGGCAAGCCCCAGGCGTGCACGTGGAACATCGGGGTGATCGGCATGTACACGTCGTTGGTGCCCAGCAGGCGCACGCTATCGATCGCGCCCATGATGGTCGACACGCCCATGGTGTGCAGCACCAGTTGCCGATGGGTGAAGTACACGCCCTTGGGGTTGCCGGTGGTGCCGGTGGTATAGAACGTGGTCGCGACCGAGTTTTCGTCGAAGTCCTCGAAGTCGTATTGCGGGCTCGCCGCGGCCAGCAGTTGTTCGTATTCGCCGACGAGATTCGGCAGGTCTGCGGTTTTTTCCGGCAGGTCAGTCAACAGCAGGGTTTTGTCGACCGTGGTCAGTTGCCCCTCGATGGCCTTGTAGAGACCGACGAACTCGCTGTTGACCAGTACAAAGCGGTCCTCGGCGTGGTTCATGGTGTAGAGGATCTGTTCCGGCGACAGGCGCACGTTGATGGTGTGGATCACCGCACCGATCATCGGGATGGCGAACATGCATTCCAGGTAACGATGGCTGTCCCAGTCCATCACACCCACGGCATCCCCGGGCTTGACTCCGGCCGCTGTCAGCACGTTGGCCAGGCGGGCTACCCGTTCGATCAGGGTCGGGTAGCTATAGCGCAACTTGTCGCGGTAGATGATCTCGCGGGTTTTCTCATAACGGGCACCGGACATCAGCAGCCGTTTGATCAACAGCGGGTACTGGTAAGCGCCTTCGGCCGGGGGGATAACGCGAGTCTTCAACATAATAATCCCTTTAATCTGACTGCACGGTCGTGACTGAAAGTACGCACTGTAGTGCCCTTGAACGTCAGCCAAATCAGCCAAAGGAATGATTTGCAGAACCCCATGAATGATAGCGTTGCGCCATCAATCATGGGGTTTGATCATCTGTAGGAGCAGCCGGTCGACGCTCCTACAAGGACAGATATCTGATCAGTGCATCTCGGTAAAAGCGAGTTTCACGCCAATCGCGATCAGCACCGCGCCCATGGTCCGATCGAACCAGTGCCCCATGCGGGCGAAACCGGCGCGTACGCGCTGCTGGCTGAACAACATCGCCACCAGGCAGAACCAGGTCGCTGTCGCCACCGCCAGGTAAACCCCGTACCCGGCCTGCACGGCCAGCGGCGTGTGCGGGTTGATCACCACGGTGAACAGCGAGAGGAAGAACAGCGTGGCTTTCGGATTGAGACCGTTGGTGACGAAACCCGAAGTGAAGGCACCACGGGCGGTGCGCTCGCCGGCTTCCTTGTGCAGGTCGTCCGCCACAGACTTGGCCGGTTGCGCGCGCAGCGCCTTGTAACCGATGTACAGCAGGTAAGCGGCGGCGGCCCATTTCAAGGCATTGAACAGCACGATCGACTGGGACACGATCAGGCCGATACCCAACAGCGAGTAACCCACGTGCAGGAAAATCGCCGTGCCCACGCCCAGCGCGGTCCAGGTGCCCGCACGACGACCGTGGGTAACACTCTCGCGCACCACCACGGCAAAGTCCGGGCCGGGGCTGGCCACGGCCAGCAGGTGAATCAGGGCAACGGTCAAGAACTCTGTCCAGTACATGGGGGCTCCTTCAGGCCAAGCGTAACTAGTTATTTCATCTGGTAGGCTCGGCAGATTACGCCTTCAGTTCATTGCACAAAAGGTACAGTTGATGACGAACACCCGCCGCGCCGTTTTCCTCGACCACCCGTCCCTGGACCTCGGCGACCTTGACCTCGACCCGCTGCGCAGTTGTTTCGGCGATTTGCAGCTGTTCGCCCAGACCTTGCCCGATCAAGTCATCGAACACCTCAAGGGTGCCACCGTCGCCATCAGCAACAAGATCCTGATCGATGCCGCCGCCATGGCCGCTAGCCCTGATCTCAAGCTGATCCTGATCACCGCCACCGGCACCAACAATGTCGACCTCGCCGCCGCCCGCGCCCACGGGATTACCGTGTGCAACTGCCAGGGCTACGGCACACCGTCGGTGGCGCAGCACACGATCATGCTGCTGCTCAACCTGGCCACGCGCCTGGCCGATTATCAAAAAGCCGTCGGCGAAGGCCGCTGGCAGCAAGCCAAACAATTCTGTTTGCTGGATTACCCGATTGTCGAACTCGAAGGCAAAACCCTTGGTCTTTTGGGCCATGGCGAATTGGGCGGCGCGGTCGCACGGCTGGCTGAAGCCTTCGGTATGCGCGTTGTGCTGGGGCAAATTCCAGGGCGCCCTGCCCGGCCGGACCGCCTGCCACTGGATGAACTGCTACCGCAAGTCGATGCCCTGACCCTGCACTGCCCGCTCAACGAACACACCCGTCACTTCATCGGCGCCCGCGAACTGGCCGCGATGAAACCCGGCGCGTTCGTGGTCAACACCGCCCGCGGAGGCCTGATCGACGAACAGGCGCTGGCCAACGCCTTGCGCAACGGGCATCTGGGCGGCGCCGCCACTGACGTGCTGAGCGTCGAGCCTCCCGTCAACGGCAATCCGCTGCTGGCCCATGACATCCCGCGCCTGATCGTCACCCCGCACAACGCCTGGGGCAGCCGCGAAGCGCGCCAGCGAATCGTTGGCCAAGTGACCGAAAACGCACTGGGATACTTCAGCGGTAAGGCGCTGCGGGTCGTCAGTTGATAAACTGCGGCACTTTTTTTCACAGGAGCAGTTATGGATCCGCGCAGTGAAGTACTGCTTCGTCAGGCCGAGTTATTCCAGGGTTCGGTGTTGTTGGCCGGCTTGCCCGCCGACGACTTGCTGGGCCGTCTGCCCGAAGCTCACGGTTGGTGCTGGCACGCTGGCGATCAGGCCGCGCTGGACGCCCGCTTCGCCGAGCGCAGCCATTTTGGTGTGAATGCTCCCGAGCGAGGGTTCGATACAGCGGTGGTGTTTCTGCCTAAGGCCAAGGACCTGACCGACTACATTCTCAACGCCCTCGCCTCGCGGCTGGCTGGCCGCGAGCTGTATCTGGTCGGCGAGAAAAAAAGCGGCATCGAAGGCGCCGCCAAACAACTCAACCCGTTCGGCAAGCCACGCAAACTCGACAGCGCGCGCCACTGCCAGCTCTGGCTGGTCACCGTGGCCAACGCGCCTGAAGCCAAACCGCTGGAAAGCCTGGCGCAGACCTATGAATTGCCGCTGGCCGAAGGCCCGTTGAAGGTCATCAGCCTGCCGGGGGTGTTCAGCCATGGTCGCCTGGATCGCGGCAGCGCGCTGCTGCTGGAACATCTGGACAAACTACCCAGCGGTCACTTGCTCGATTTCGGTTGCGGCGCAGGGGTCTTGGGCGCTGCAGTGAAACGTCGTTACCCGCACAACCAGGTCACGTTGCTGGATGTGGATGCCTTTGCCGCTGCCAGCAGTCGCCTGACCCTGGCGGCCAATGGTCTGGAAGCCGAGGTGATTACCGGTGACGGCATCGATGCCGCCCCGATGGGTTTGAGTGCGATTCTGAGCAATCCGCCGTTCCATGTCGGCGTGCACACCGACTATTTCGCAACGGAGAACTTGCTGCGAAAAGCGGCTAAACATCTGAAAAACGGTGGCGAACTTCGTCTGGTAGCGAACAGCTTCCTGAAGTATCAACCGTTGATCGAAGAGCATCTTGGTGTGTGCGCGATCAAGGCCGAAGGACAGGGCTTCCGGATCTACCGAGCCAAGCGCGGATAGAACTTCTTTGAAAAAGAAGGCTTGCCGAATGGGTTTTGCAAAGGCAGAATCCGCTCCGTCCTAGGGGAGTAGTCTCCCACGAGCGCCACGCTCGTCCGGCATGCGTCAACATACTTGGTCCTCAGACCATGGCGCATGCGACCCAAGCATCCACATCAGATGGATCGCAGGGTTTGACAAGACCTATGACACGAACACCTTACCCGGGGCGGGGAGGCTGTACGTGTCATAGCCGTGTCGACCCGCCCCTTAGGAAAACCCCTGATGCTGGATTCACTACTCGTACCTACCGCAATCGTTGCCTTAGCCGAAATCGGCGACAAGACGCAACTGCTCGCGCTCATTCTCGCTGCCCGTTTCCGCAAGCCCTGGCCGATCATCGCCGGTATCGTCGCCGCGACCCTGGCCAACCACGCGGCCGCCGGTGCAGTTGGCGCCTGGGTCGGCAGTTTCTTCTCGGATACGATGCTGCACTGGATCCTCGCCGCGAGCTTCGCCGCCACGGCGCTGTGGACCCTGGTCCCGGACAAGATGGATGACGACGAAGCCAGCACCGCCCGCAAGTTCGGGCCGTTCCTGACCACGCTGATCGCGTTCTTCCTGGCGGAAATCGGCGACAAGACGCAGATCGCGACCGTGATGCTGGCTGCGCAGTATCCGGAGCTGTGGCTGGTGATCATCGGCACCACCCTCGGCATGCTGATTGCCAACGTGCCCGTGGTATTGGCCGGTAACTTTGCCGCGGACAAATTGCCGTTGACCCTGATCCGTCGACTGGCGGCGTCGGCGTTCTTCATCCTGGCGATTGTCGCGGTGTACAAGGCGATGCAGAGCAGCGGGTGGGTTTGACGCGATAGGTCGTTAGACCGCGTTATCGCTCATCGCGAGCAGGCTCACTCCCACAGTTGGAATGCATTTCCCTGTGGGAGCGAGCCTGCTCGCGAAGAGGCCAGCAGCCTCAGCACATGACTATCAGGACTTCTTGGCCTGCTCATACAAAGGCATGACCTTCGGAATCGCCGCCTGCAACGCCGCAATACGACTCGACGACGCCGGGTGAGTGCTCATGAACTCCGGTGGCGAACCTTCCGAGGCCTTGCTCATCTTGTTCCACAGGGTGATCGCGGCATTCGGGTTGTAACCGGCGCGGGCGGCCAGTTCCAGGCCGATCAGGTCCGCTTCGTTTTCATTGGCACGGCTGTTGGGCAAGGTCATGCCGTAGTTGGCCACGGTATCGGCCAGGGCCAGGCTGTCCTGCCCCAACCCGAGCAAGGTACCCGCGCCCTGCTTCGCCATTTCGATGCCGTAAGCCTTGGACATCGCTTCACGACCGTGCTCACGCAGGGCGTGGGCGATTTCATGGCCCATGATCGCGGCGATTTCATCGTCGGTCAGTTGCAGTTTGTCGATCAACCCGGTGTAGAAAATGATCTTGCCGCCAGGGCCGCAGTTGGCGTTGAGCTCATCGCTCTTGATCAGGTTGACTTCCCACTTCCACTGGGCCGCGTCCGGACGGAAGTTCGGCGCCTGGGCAATCAGCCGGTCGGCAATCGCCTGAACCCGCTGGGCTTCATTGCTGGTCTTGTCCAGCACACCCTTGCTGGACGCTTCGCCCACTGTTTTCTGATAGGACTGGGCGTACATCTGGTCGACCTGTTGCGAGGACAACATGCTGAACATGTACTGCTTGCGCTCAATGCCTACAGCGCCGCCTTTGGTGGTACTGACCGACTGGCAGCCGGCGAGCAGCAACGCTGCGCTCAGTGCACTGACAACCAAAATCTTGTTCATCAAAAAACCCCCTGAAAACATGCCGCGTATCCTAGGCGTGGAAATGTATCGACGCCAGATACAATGGACGTAAGACGCACAATTCGGACAAAGCTCTCATCGCCGTAGAAAAAAATTCACATACGGCGACAACCCGCAGCCCATCACGCCGCTCATTGATTCAATTACGACATCCGGCACGCCAAAACGGTCCTTTCAACTGCCCGCGCTCATGCCCGCCCGTCACCCTGCCGATACACCTGGGCAGATGTCCTTTCGCGTGCGGAGCCCCCATGAAATTCAAGTCGATCCAGTTTTCCGTGGCGGCCCTTGCCGGCGCCATTGTCCTTAGTGTCGTGGCAGCGCTGGTTGTGTACGCACTGTTCTCCGGTGCCCGGACGCAAGATATGGTCCAGGAGCGGACCCAGGCCCAATTCGAGCAAGTCATCGAACAACGCCTGACGTCCCTGGCGCAAACCCAGGTCAGCCAGATCCAGCGCGAACTCGAAGCACCGCTGCTGATCGCCGGCGGACTGGTGCGGGTCAACGCCCTGATCGGCACACCGGGTGCCGATGGCCAACCCGCCCTGAGCCTGAGCCGCGAGCAACTGATCGGCCTGATCAAGGAAAACGTGGTCAAGAACCCGAAAATCCTCGGCACCTACATCGGCTGGGAAAAAGACGCACTGGATCACAACGACGCGGCTTACGTCGGTACCCAAGTGGTCGGCATCGACGCCGCCAACGGGCGTTTCCTGCCTTGGTGGTTCCGCAACGACGACGGCACCCTGGGCCTGGACAAACTGGTGGACGTCGACGACCAGAAAACCCTGTCCACTGGCGTGCGCGCCAGCGAGTACTACCTGTGCTCGAAAGAAACCAAAAAATCCTGCGTGATCGATCCGGCGCCCTATAAGGTGGGCGACAAAATCGTCATGCTCGCCTCCTTTATTGAACCGATCATGCTCAACGGTGCCTTCCAGGGCATCGTCGGCGCCGACCTGTCGGTGAACTTCATCCAGGAAATGCTCCTGGGCGCCAACCAGAAGCTTTACAGCGGCGCCGGGGAAATGGCCCTGATCGGCGGCAATGGCCGGATCGTTGCCTACACCAAGGATCCGAGCAAATTCGGCGAGAAGGTCAGCGACATCCTCGACAGCAAACAGATCCCCAACATGGCCAATCTCAAGCGCGGCGAAGTCACCTATACCGTCGACAAGGCCCAGGGCCGGATCGAGTTGTACCTGCCGTTCGGCATCGGCCAGACCGACGCCCGCTGGACCCTGATGCTGCAGTTGCCGCTGAATGCGGTCATGGCCGACCTGCAAAAACTCCAGGCCGACCTGGACGCGCAGCGCAAATCCGACACCTTCGGCATGGCGATGGTTGGCCTGGTGATTGCCGGTATCGGCTTGCTGGTGATCTGGCTGGTGGGCCACGGCATCGCCCGCCCGCTCAAGCAGATGGTGGCCATGCTCGACGATATCGCCCAGGGCGAAGGCGACCTGACCCGACGCCTGACCAGCGATCGCGCCGATGAACTGGGCTCGATCGCCAAAGGCTTCAACACTTTCCTGGCCAAGTTGCAGGCGATGATCACCCAAGTGGTGACTTCGGTGCAGAGCGTCAGCGATTCGTCGGAACACACCGCCGACATCGCCATCCGCACCAACACCGGTGTGCACAAGCAAATGGCCGAGATCGATCAAGTGGCCACCGCCGTACAGGAAATGACCGCCACCGCCCAGGACGTCGCGCGCAATGCGACCCAGGCCGCACAGGCCGCCAGCCATGCCGATCAGGCCGCCAGCCAGGGCATGCAGATCGTGCGCGACACCTCGAACTCCATTGGTGCCCTCGCCGTGGAGATCGGCCGGGCCGTCGGCGTGGTGCAAACCCTGGCCAAGGACAGCGAAAACATCAACGCCATCCTCACCGCCATTCGCGGGATCGCCGAGCAGACCAACCTGCTGGCCCTGAACGCAGCCATCGAAGCCGCCCGTGCCGGTGAACAGGGCCGAGGTTTTGCCGTGGTGGCCGACGAGGTGCGTAACCTGGCGCAGAAGACGCAAAAGGCCACCGAAGAAATCCAGACCATGATCCAGCAACTGCAGCAAGGCACGCGTGATGTGGTGCGAGTCATGGAGGACAGCCAGAACCGCACGGACGAAAGCGTACTGCACGCATCGAAGGCTGCCGAAGCACTGGAAACCATTACTCAGGCCGTGTCGGTGATCAACGACATGAACACCCAGATTGCCAGCGCGGCCGAGGAGCAAAGTGCGGTGGCGGACGACATCAACCGCAACGTGATCAACATCGGCCAGGTGGCCAATGAAGTGGCCGGTGGTGCGGATGAGTCGAGTGCGGCCAGTGCTGACTTGACCAAACTGGCTGAGCAGCAGCGGCGGTTGATCAATCAGTTCAGGGTTTGACCTTCAGGCCCTCTTCGCGAGCAAGTCGGATCGCCGCACCGCCGCTCCCACATTTGATCTTCAGTGAACACAGAATATGTGTGTGGGAGCGGGCTTGCTCGCGAAGGGGACTGCACTGACACCAAAAAACTCAACCCGGGGTCAAACACTCAGGTCCATTGAGCTTCGGATCATTCACCATGTTGGCCAGCACCCGTTCGCGCAATGCCGCAGGTTCACTGGCCAGCAATGCTTGCAAAGCATGCAGCGGCGTCTCGGGATCCAGCCACGCGGCCTGCCCCGCCTCATCAAGAATCAACGGCCGCCGCTGGCTCGCTGCCGGCTGGGTAATCACGGCGGTACTCAGCCACACCTGCTCCTGTACCGGATACGCCTCCCAGATCGCCGCAAAAAATAATGACGAGCCCTCCCCTGGTGTCAGCCAATACGGGCGCTTGCGCGTCGTGCCGCGCCATTCGTAGAAACCATTGGCCGGCAACAGGCAGCGGCGCTCACGCAAGGCCTGGCGAAACATTGGCTGTTCGGCAACGGTTTCGGCACGGGCGTGGGCCGGGGTGCGGGACAGATCGGTCAGCCAGGGTGGCGTCAGGCCCCAGCGGGCACGGGCCAGCGTGCGCTGGCCGTCTGGCTCGGCCCGTAGCATCAACACCGAATCATTGGGGGAAATGTTCCACTGCGCCTGCTGGTCGGCGGGAAAACCGGGCAGCGCCGCGAAGGCGGGGTTCCAGCGAAACAGGGCATAACGTCCACACATGGGGCAACACGACTCTTGATCAAACGAACGCCAGCCTAACAGACCAGCGTGCCGGGGAAGCTGTCCGGTTCATCGCCAGACAGCGGCAGCGCGGCATTGTACGCGGTGATCAGCTCGCGGGCGTATTCGGCCTGGTCGTTATCCACTGCCAAACCCAGCAAACCGAAAATCGGCAACTCACCGGTGGCTCCCACCAGATCGCGTCCCACCAGATGCGCCTCAATGCCCTCGCTGGCGAGCATGCTTTGCAGCAACTCGCCTTCCATCAGGTTTTCCGGGTCGTAGATGCGCTGCATACACGCTCCTCACTCGTTTTCGCTGAACACTTCGAGATGCCATTCCTCTTCATGAACCTGCAACACGAAGGTTATCGGCCGACAGCACACCTGGCAGTCTTCAATATAGGTCTGATCGCCACCGGACAAATCCAGCGTCGTCTCGACTTCCTCACCACAATAAGGACATTCATATTGCGCAGTTTCCAGCATCGCGGTCTCCCAAGTGACTTGTGCGTATAATCGCCGGTCTATTTGCAGGGCTATTTTTGTCTGGCTACTTTTTCAGACCGTACCCCGCCGGTTTTCGATCAAAACCTTTACTTACCCTAGCCGTTTCTAACAAGAGAGCATGATGGGCGAATTCGATGCCATCCGACCTTACGACGACAGCGAAGTCCCAGCGGTGCTGGACCGGCTGCTCGGCGACAAGGCGTTTCTAGATATCCTCACCCACTTCCGCTTCCCGCGTTTCGCCGGCGCTTTAGGCTGGGCACTCAAACCTCTTATAGCCCATCGGCTGCGCCGTGAGTTTGCCGGCATTACCTCAGTGGCCACGCTGCAGGACAAAGTCGAGGTTTACGTCGACCACACCATTGAGCGTGCCACCGACGGTGTCACCTATACCGGGGTGGAGCAATTCAAGTCCGGCAGTGCCTATCTGTTCATCGCCAACCACCGCGACATCGTGATGGACCCGGCCTTCGTCAACTATGCCGTCTACCACGCCGGCCTACCGACGCCACGCATCGCCATTGGCGATAACCTGCTGCAAAAGCCTTTCGTCAGCGACCTGATGCGCCTGAACAAGAGCTTCATCGTGCACCGCTCGATCAGCGGACGTCGGGAAAAAATGGCGGCTTATCAGCTGTTGTCGGCGTACATCAATCATTCGATCCGCAACGATTGCGCCTCGATCTGGATCGCCCAGGCCGAAGGACGAGCCAAGGACGGTGACGACCGTACCGAATCGGCAATCCTCAAGATGTTCCACATGAGCCGCAAGGACGAGCCGTTCGGCGAAGTCATTCAGTCGCTGAACCTGACCCCGGTGTCGATCAGCTACGAGTACGACCCTTGCGATCAGGCCAAGGCCCGCGAGCTTTACATCCGCGCCACCACCGGCAGCTACACCAAGGTGCCGGGCGAGGATGACGTGAGCATCGCCAAGGGCATCACCGGCTACAAGGGCCGGGTGCATGTGAACTTTGCCGCGCCGATCACCGAGCTGTTCGAAGACACCAAGCAATTGGCGGTCGAGATGGACCGGCAAATCCTCAGCGGATACCGCTTGTTCCCCGTGCACTACCTGGCTTACGCGCAGTGGAAGGACACCGATCCGCAGTTGCAGGTGCCGAAAGCCGCCGAAGTGTTCCCGGCCGAGGAACTGGCCAAGGCCCAGGAAGAATGGCAACGCCGCCTGGACGCCTGCCCTGAAGAGCATCGTCCATTCCTGGTGCTGCAATATGCGACGCCGGTGCGCAATCAGTACCGGGTGAAGGCAGGGTTGCCGCTGTAAGCGGTATCGGCCTGACGGCGCTTTTTGTGGCGAGGGGGCTTGCCCCCGTTGGGCTGCGAAGCGGCCCTAAAACCCAAGAAGGCTTTCCCTCTGACACAGCGTCCCTGTCGAGGTGACGACGGCTTCGCCGCCGAACGGGGGCAAGCCCCCTCGCCACAGGGTTTACTTCAGCCTCAGACCTGCGTACTGATCCACGACACCAGCAGTGCCATCCCCATGCAGGCAAAGCCGAAGATGTAGAAAAACCGGTTCTTGCGCAAGGTCGCCCAATCCAGCGTGGGCTCTACGCTGGGGCTGCTCTGGCGCTGCGCCTGCAGACTGGCCATCGCGCGCAGTTCGCGACGACGGGTGGCGTGCAGCAACCAGCCGCCGGGGAAGGCAAAGAACAAGGCCAGCAGATTGATCAATTTGGCGGGATGGGCGGTAAACAGCGTCATCAAGTGCAGCGACATCACAAACCTCAAGTAACACAGGTGGCAGGTGCCGGACCGGCGACCGCGGCGCGGATTCTACCGAAAGCCTGCGCGCCTGCCCTCTGTTTCCGACAAGTAACGAAGCTTTTGATCAATGGCTGTCCTGAGTCACGGCTTCGTCATCTGTATCGGCGAACATGCGCGCCTCGAAACCGACACGGATCACGTCATGCTCCACGCCGAAAACCAGGATCGTCTTTACCTCATCACCCCCAGCGAAGAACAACAAGCCCTCGTCGGCAGCCTCGCCTTCAACGTTCAGGACCGCCACTGGCTGGTGTATTGCGCACTCGGTGGCCACCAGCATGCGGATTTGCCGGAGGCGGATTTGCTGACGGGCGTGAGCGTGCTGGATTTTTACTCGCAAGCCGCCTGAAACCGATCTGTAGGAGCGAGCTTGCTCACGATGGACTTGAGAACGCCGCGGGGTATCAGATTCCCCGCGTAATCGTTAACGACCATCGCGAGCAGGCTCGCTCCTGCAGTGGGCTCGCATTACTCGCCGAGAACCTGCCCCACAGTCGGGTCCTTGAACAGGCGGGTCAAGGCATCACTGAGCACATCGCTGACCAGCTTGGTGTTGGTTTCCTGGTTCGGCGCCATACCGAAGCGCTGGTCCAGGGAAGCACCATAACGGCCGCTGTAGCGACGGTTGGCGTTCTGCACATCCGAGCGGAAGGTCGCGCCGATGGTCGCTTCGGTCACGTACATGCCTTCTTTAGGCGACTGATACTTCAGCTCGGCCAGGGTCACGGTGATTTGCGGTGCGTTCGCCGCATTGGCGGTCGGGGTGAAACCCAACAGGCGCACGGCAGCTTCGGCCTGAGCCTGCAGTTTCGGCAGGATCTGCGCGCCTTGTACGGTAATCGCGCTGGTCTCCGGGTACAGGCCACCACGGGTGCCGAGGGTTGGCGACGGACGTCCGTCCACCACACGCACCACAACAGGCTGACCGTGGCCGACGGGCGCCAGTTGAGCCGTCAACTTGGGTTCCGGGCTCAGTTGTTGCGGGCTGTGGGCGCAGCCAACCAGGGTCAAACTGGTCACAGTGATCAAACCGAACAACAGGCGTTGCAACATGCTCTTCTCTCCAGAATCAGGCACAAACAGGCCGGCAGTATAGCGGTGCGCCACTGCGGGTAACCAGCACCTCACAGTGTTTGATGAAATCTCTGACAAGCCCTTGGCAACGCGGTTCCTGTCATGCAGATGTCACCCCCCATACACTTGCACGTAATGGCCTGCAGGCAATCTTCTCGGCAGACACCCAAACGGTATATCGCCATGCGCCATCTGATCTCCCTGTTCGCGCCACGCCCACTGCATCGCTGCTTCGCCCTGCTCGACCGCAACGGCCGCTGCCAGGCCTTCAAACAGTGCAGCCTCCAGCCCATGGGCGATGGCTGGGTTGAAATCGAAGAGATCCGCCTGAACTGGCTGAATCAGCCGCTGCCTGCCGGTGCTCGCGTCGTTTCGCAGCAGCACCGGCCACGCTCGCGTGCACAGCAAATGATGACGACCTGACCAAACACCTAATAAAAGTCATTAAACACGACCATTTCCCTGCGTTTCTTAGATACAATCTCCCCCCGATTATAAGGACGTCTCCTGATCGGGCCTCGCAGCATCGTCAATGCGCTTGTATTGACACCCCCGCACCGCCCACAGAGAGCCGCCCACACAGATCGAGTGAAGCTGGCGCGCTTGCTGTTTTGTTGAGCAAAACCTCCACTTTTCGCGAATCTGCAGAGCTGTCATTACGCTCGGTCACTGAGCTGTTTGCCCGTTTTGCCTGCCCTGTATCCCATGGCGGCAATCCATCCGGGCACGGTGCCAGGCTGGGACAGCCCTTTTTGAGGTTCACGTCTTCAAAAGAGCGTGAAAAAAACGGGTTTTCACAACTTCACAAGAGTGTGGCGAGCAAATGAATAGTTTTGCGTCTGAACATGCACCATTAGCGTCTACAACAGCCCAACGACACAGGACCGAGTATTCCTCGAACACCGGAGCCTGAAGCCTGTCCGCTACGGATTTGGTTGCACAAACGGATGTATCGACCATAAGTCGAATTGCCTCCCGCGCGCTGAAATGAGTTCATATGGCTCATTAGGCCTGGCAGGTAGCGTCCGTCGAAGTTGCGATAAATTGCGAAGATTCGGACATGGCGATCCTGCCATGGGTACCTGGGGCAACACTGACACGCCCCGTCACTCCTGGCAGCCATGCCGACAATTTGGTGCTGCAGATTTTGGAGACGCGTTAAATGGCGCATAACGAAGCAGTCGACGTAGTACTGGTTGGGGCCGGCATCATGAGTGCCACCCTTGCAGTACTGCTCAAAGAGCTCGACCCCGCGATCAAGCTGGAAGTCGTCGAGCTGATGGATTCCGGTGCCGCGGAGAGTTCCAACCCGTGGAACAACGCCGGTACCGGTCACGCCGGGCTGTGTGAGCTCAACTACACGCCGCAGGCCGCCGATGGCGCCGTCGACATCAAGAAAGCCGTGCACATCAACACCCAGTTCGAGGTGTCGAAGCAATTCTGGTCGTACCTGACCAAAAAAGGCACGTTCGGCTCGTGCAAATCGTTTATCAGCCCGGTGCCACACCTGAGTTTCGTGCAGGGCGACAGCGGCGTGTCCTTCCTCAAGGAACGCTTCAAGGTGCTGAGCAAGCACCACGCCTTCGCCGACATGGAGTACACCGAAGACAAGGCCAAAATGGCCGAGTGGATGCCGCTGATGATGCCTGGTCGCGATCCTGGCGAAACCCTCGCCGCGACCCGCGTGATCAATGGCACCGACGTCAACTTCGGCGCCCTGACCAACCAGTTGCTCAAGCACCTGACCAGCGCACCCGATGCCCAGGTCAAGTACTGCAAGCGCGTGACCGGCCTCAAGCGCAGCAACGGCGGCTGGACTGTCAGCATCAAGGACGTCAACAGCGGCAACACCCGTGAAGTCGACGCCAAGTTCGTTTTCCTCGGCGCGGGCGGTGCGGCATTGCCGCTGCTGCAGGCCTCGGGCATCGAAGAGAGCAAAGGCTTCGGCGGCTTCCCGATCAGCGGCCAATGGCTGCGTTGCGACAACCCGGAAGTGGTCAAGCACCACCAGGCCAAGGTCTACAGCCAGGCTGCCGTGGGTTCGCCACCAATGTCCGTGCCGCACCTGGACACCCGCGTCGTTGAAGGCAAGAAATCCCTGCTGTTCGGACCGTACGCCGGCTTCACCACCAAGTTCCTCAAGCACGGCTCCTTCATGGACCTGCCGATGTCGGTTCGCGCCGGCAACATCGGGCCGATGCTGTCCGTGGCAAAAAACAACATGGACCTGACCAAGTACCTGGTCAGCGAAGTGATGCAGTCGATGGAGCAGCGCCTGGAGTCCCTGCGTCGCTTCTACCCTGAGGCGAAAGCTGAAGACTGGCGCCTGGAAGTGGCCGGTCAACGGGTGCAGATCATCAAGAAAGACCCGAAGAAAGGCGGCATCCTGCAATTCGGTACCGAACTGGTCGCGGCCAAGGACGGTTCCCTGGCGGCACTGCTCGGCGCTTCGCCAGGTGCCTCGGTGACCGTTTCGATCATGCTTGAGCTGATCGAAAAATGCTTCCCGGGCAAAGCCAAGGGCGAATGGGCCACCAAACTGGCCGAAATTTTCCCGGCCCGGGAAAAGGTCCTGGAAACCGACGCTGCGCTGTATCGCAAGATCAACACGCAGAACAACGTTGCCCTGGAACTGGTTGAAGCCAGCAGCGAGACCGAAAGCTACGCTTGATTCGGCCTTAAAAAAAACGCCCCGTTCTCACTGAGAGCGGGGCGTTTTTTTATGGCTGAAATTTACTCAGCTGCGAGCTTTTTCGATCAGTTCAATGTAGTCCGGCGCGTTGCGCTGATCCTTGATCAGGGCGACGAAGTCATTGCCGTGCTCATCCTTGCCATTCAGGTCGTAACCCGCTTCGACGAAGAACGTCAGGAAACGCTCGAAATCGTCGATGCGCAGGCCACGGTAGGCCTTGACCAGTTTGTGCAGGGACGGAGAAGTCGCGTCGACCGGTTCGAAATCGAGGAACAACTTGATCTGCTCATCGCCGATCTCGTCACCAATCACTTGTTTTTTATCTTTACGCATTGCCGACTCCAGCTCGCAGACATTTCACGGGGCGGGCAGTTTACCCCTGCGCGAGCTCAAGGCTCAACGCGCACGAGTGCTGCCGGTGTGCAGATCGGCCCAGACATGGCCATTGGCGTAGCTGAGAAACTGGCAATACACCGTGTCGTTGCGCAACAAGTCGATCACTACCCGGTATTGAGCGAGCGGGTAATAGAGGGTCAGGGTTTTGCTCTTATCGTCGTAGACCGGCTTCTTCAGGCTTTTGCTTTCACCATCGAAGTTGACCAGCACCTGACTGATGGTGGCGCCCTTGTTCAGGGATTTGCCCTTGAGCCGAATCATCAGCGGCGAAGTGACCGGAATCGGCTGTTGATTGGATTGACGCTGAGCGCCGACCACCACCGAATAATCGGTGACCTGCATCAGTTGCTGCTGCTCGGGATCGGCATCGCGCAGCGTGAGATCGTCCGGCGGCAGGAATTGGCTGTGCATGAGCGCCGGCGCGGCGGCCAGTGGCAGGCTGAGGGTCAGCAACAGGGCGGCGCAGCAGCGGATCGAACGGCTCATGACAGGCTCCGGAATCGGGGCCGAACACTCTAGCATGAGCAAACGGACGTGGTTCAAATGCACAGAAGCCACTGTGGGAGCGAGCTTGCTCGCGATGACGTCGGCACATCCAGCATCAATGCGTCAGTGACATCGCCATCGCGAGCAAGCTGGCTCCTACAGGGTGCAAAATCAATCAGTCGAACTGCGCGCGCATCCAGGCCTGATACTCGGCAACACCCGGCTCGCCTTCGCGCGGCGCCCAATGCGCCAGTTCACCCTCACCGACCGGGCGGTAAGGACCGGCCTTGCATTCGAACATCAGGCTGTCGGCCTCCAGCACCACCAAACCGTGGAACACACCGGTTGGCAGGTCCACGCCGACACAGTCCCCACCGGCCTGCAGCACGGTCTTGCTCAACACCGCACCGGCCTCGTCAAAGATCAACACACCCAGCCGCCCCTTGAGGACCAACAGGGTTTCGGCCTTGTTGTCGCCCAAATGCCGATGAGGCGGGATATACGTGGACGGCTGCAGCCCCACCGCCATGCGATGACAGGCGTCTTCCATCTGATGGAAATTGTGGTGCTGGCGCCCACGAGGATTGGCCGCGGCTTTTCCGGCCAGTTCGGCGAACAAGGTCTGATCCAGAAAGCGAGGCGTATCCATGTCTTACATTCCTTTAACGGCGAAAATCCCGTTGGCGTTACGCCAGTAACCTTTGTAGTCCATGCCATAACCGAAGATGTAGCGGTCAATGCACGGCAAACCGACGAAATCGGCCTTGAGGTCCGGGCGGGCCTTGCGGTCGTGGTCTTTGTCGATCAGCACGGCGGTGTGCACTTTGCGGGCACCGGCGTGCTTGCAGAAGTCGATGATCGCGCCCAGGGTGTGACCTTCGTCGAGGATGTCGTCGATGATCAGTACGTCACGGTCGATGAAAGAAACTTCCGGCTTGGCTTTCCAGAACAGATCGCCGCCGCTGGTTTCGTTGCGATAACGGGTGGCGTGCAGGTAGGACGCTTCCAGCGGGAAGTGCAGATAGGTCAGCAGCTTGCCGGAGAAAATCAGCCCGCCGTTCATCACGCAGAACACCACTGGGTTGGAATCCGCCAGTTGATCGTTAATTTGTGCACCGACGCGGGCGATGGCCGCCTCGACTTCAGCTTCGGTGTACAGGCAGTCAGCCTCTCGCATGATTTGACGGATATGCTCGAGATCAGCAGACATGGTGCTCTCCAAAGGGGTGGCGGAATCAGGAAAAGCGGGCAAAGGTACGCATCAAGCGAGGCCAGATCAAGCGTTTGTGGACTAACGTACTGTATGTCTATAGGACAACACCCTCGGATAGATTAATCTAGGCCGGTTTTTTTGCCCGCCGCCGGAGCCTTTCCCCATGCCCATCCATGAGATCCGCCACCCGCTGATCCGTCATAAACTTGGCCTTATGCGCCGCGCAGACATCAGCACCAAGAATTTCCGTGAGCTCGCTCAGGAAGTCGGCGCGCTGCTGACCTATGAAGCCACCAAAGACCTGCCGCTGGAATCCTACGATATCGAAGGCTGGTGCGGCACAGTGTCGGTCGAGAAAATCGCCGGCAAGAAGATAACCGTCGTACCGATCCTGCGCGCCGGCATCGGCATGCTTGAGGGCGTGCTCAGCCTGATCCCGGGCGCCAAGGTCAGCGCCGTGGGCGTTGCCCGCAACGAAGAAACCCTGCAGGCCCACACCTACCTGGAAAAACTGGTTCCGGAAATCGACGAACGCCTGGCGATGATCATCGACCCGATGCTCGCTACCGGCAGCTCCATGGTTGCCACCATCGACCTGCTGAAAAAGGCCGGCTGCCGGGACATCCGCGCCATGGTGCTGGTTGCCGCCCCGGAAGGCATCGCCGCTGTAGAAAAAGCTCACCCGGACGTGATCATCTACACCGCTTCCATTGATCAAAAACTGAACGAACACGGCTACATCATCCCAGGGCTGGGCGATGCCGGTGACAAGATCTTCGGCACCAAGCAGAAGGACGCGTGACCATGCAGCAAGAGTTCAACGATCCGCTCTGGCGCACGGTGCTGTCGGGTGCACAGATGCTGTTCGTGGCCTTCGGCGCCCTGGTGTTGATGCCGCTGATTACCGGTCTCGACCCGAACGTGGCGCTGTTCACGGCCGGCCTGGGAACGATCCTGTTCCAGATCGTCACCGGGCGTCAGGTGCCGGTGTTCCTGGCATCGAGCTTTGCCTTCATCACCCCGATCATTCTCGCCAAGGGCCAGTTCGGCCTGGCCGCGACCATGGGCGGCGTGATGGCGGCAGGTTTCGTCTACACCTTCCTCGGTCTCGCGGTGAAGATCAAAGGCACCGGCTTCATCGACCGCTTGCTGCCGCCAGTGGTGATCGGGCCGGTGATCATTTCGATCGGCCTGGCCATGGCGCCGATTGCAGCCAACATGGCCATGGGCAAGGCCGGCGACGGCAGTGAGTTGATTCATTACCAGACGGCAATGATGATTTCGATGCCCGCTCTGCTGACCACACTGATCGTCGCGGTTTTCGGCAAGGGCATCTTTCGCCTGGTGCCGATCATCTCCGGCGTGCTGGTGGGTTTTGGCATGGCGTTCTACTTCGGAGTGGTCGACACCGCGAAGATTGCGGCGGCACCGTGGTTCGCCATCCCGCACTTCACCGCACCGGAATTCAACTGGCAGGCGATTCTGTTCATCGTTCCGGTGGCCCTGGCCCCGGCCATCGAACACATCGGCGGCGTGATTGCCGTGGGTAGCGTGACCGGTCGCGATTACCTGAAGAAACCCGGCCTGCACCGCACCCTGCTCGGCGACGGCATCGCCACCACGGCGGCCGGTCTGTTCGGCGGCCCGCCCAACACCACCTACGCCGAAGTGACCGGCGCAGTCATGCTGACCAAGAACTACAACCCGAAAATCATGACCTGGGCGGCGATCTTCGCCATCAGCCTGGCGTTCATCGGTAAATTCGGCGCACTGCTGCAAAGCATTCCGGTGCCGGTGATGGGCGGGATTCTGTGCCTGTTGTTCGGTTCGATTGCGGCGGTGGGGATGAATACGCTGATCCGCCACAAGATCGATCTGGGCGAGGCGCGCAATCTGGTGATTGTTTCGGTGACCCTGGTATTCGGGATCGGCGGCGTGCTGATCGGCACCGGCACCGGGCCGGACGATTTCGGCCTCAAGGGTATCGCGCTGTGCGCGGTGGTGGCGATCGGTTTGAACCTGATCCTGCCGGGCAATGACAGCTGGAAGCACAAGAAGGCGAATGAGCCGCTGATCTGACAGCTTGAGATATTTGTAGTCTGCCAGACAGCTATCGCGAGCAAGCTCGCTCCCACAATTTGGAATGCATTTCCCTGTGGGAGCGGGCTTGCTCGCGAAGCTTTTAAAGCGCCAACGGCGCCCTTTCGCACAACGCACTCAACGCCTTCGCCCAATGCGGGTCATCGTTGAGGCACGGCACCAACACCAGATCCTCTCCCCCTGCTGCGCGGAATTGCTCCTTGCCGCGATCACCGATCTCTTCCAGGGTCTCGATGCAATCGGCTACGAACGCCGGGCACATCACCAGAATCTTTTTCACGCCGCTTTTGGCCAACTCATCGAGGCGCGCTTCGGTGTAGGGTTCGATCCATTTAGCGCGCCCCAGCCGCGACTGAAACGACACCGACCACTTGCCCTCCGGCAATCCCATGCGCTTGGCAAACTCTGCCGCCGTACGCAGGCACTGGCCGCGATAACAGGTGGCGACCACCTCCGGTGGCGCCCCGGCGCAGCAATCACCGCCACCCTCGAAGCTGTGACCGGGGTTGAGTTTCTTCAGATGCCGTTCCGGCAAGCCATGAAAACTCATCAGCAAATGATCGAAATCCTGCTGCAAATGCGGCCGGGTCGTGGCCACCAGCGCATCGAGGTATTCCGGTTGGTCGTAGAACGGCTGGAGTACCGACAACTGCACGTCGAGGTTTTTCTCGCGTACCACGCGCCTGGCCTCTTCTATGACCGTAGTCGTGGTGCTGTCGGCGAACTGTGGATAAAGCGGCGCCAGGGTGATTCGCTTGTGCCCCGCCGCGACCAGGCGCACCAGCGTCGATTCGATCGACGGCTCGCCGTAACGCATCGCCAATTCGACCGGGCCGTGTTGCCACTGACTGGTCATCGCTTGTTGCAGGCGACGGCTGAGCACCACCAGCGGCGAGCCCTCGTCCCACCAGATCGAGGCATAAGCATGGGCCGACTGCTCGGGACGCTTGATCAGGATCAGCGACACCAGCAGCCGTCGAACCGGCCATGGCAGGTCGATCACGTACGGGTCCATCAGAAATTGATTGAGGTAGCTGCGCACATCCGCCACCGAGGTGGAGGCAGGTGAACCCAGGTTGACCAGAAGCAACGCGTGATCGGTCATGCAACGTCCTATTTCAAAGGCGACTGGACAGATCGTCCAAAGCCGCGCGCAAATCCGTGAACTTAAAAGTGAAACCAGCCTGTAACAAACGCACTGGAGTGGCGCGCTGGCCGCCCAGCAACAACGAAGACAATTCGCCCAGGCCTACTTTCAAGGCAAGGGTCGGCATCGGCATGAACGCCGGGCGATGCAGCACGCTACCCAGTGTTTTGGCAAACTCGCGATTACGCACGGGTTCGGGCGCGCACGCATTATAGGGACCGCTGGCCTCGTTGCGATGCAGAAGAAAATCAATCAGGGCGATTTGATCGTCGATATGAATCCACGGCATCCACTGCCGGCCGTTGCCGATCGGCCCTCCCAGGCCCAGTTTGAACGGCAGTAACAGCCGCGACAAAAAGCCGCCCTCTGCCGACAGCACCAACCCGGTTCGAATAAGGATGACGCGAATGCCCAGCACCTCAGCTCGCTGTGCGGTCTCTTCCCAGGCGACACATAACTGACTGGCAAAATCATCGATGACCGGTGGCGACTCTTCGGTCAACTCACGTTCGCCACCATCGCCATACCAACCGATTGCAGAACCGGAGATCAGCACCTGCGGTTTCTGTGCGCGGCTTTCAAGCCAGGCCAGAAGGGTTTCGGTCAGCGTGATGCGGCTACTCCACAACAGGGCTTTGCGTTTGTGCGTCCAGAGTCGGTCGGCAATCGGTGCCCCGGCAAGATTGATAATCGCATCGACAGGTTCTTGCCCCAGATCCTCCAGACGTGCAACTCCACGCACTTGGGCACCACATATTTTCGCGACATTTTCAGGTTGGCGACTCCAGACCGTCAGGCGATATCCCTGACCCGACCAGTGCCGGCAAAGCTGACGTCCTATCAAACCAGTACCGCCGGTCAGCAATATGTGCATGACTTCTTCCTCGCGTGGCGTTTTACCTTGTCCATTAGTCTATTTTTATAAGCAGGGATCTTTGGTATCGAGCAGGCTCTATGTTTAACAATAGGCCAAGCTGTCAGATCGAGAACGCTAAAAGTTATACCAAAAAACAATATTGTACAGGTTTGAACCCCGGCGTAGTCTGTACAGAAAGGTAAACGAGGCCCCTATGACTGTACCTATCGCAATCATTGGCACCGGCATTGCCGGACTCTCCGCCGCCCAGGCCCTGACGGACCTCGGGCACGTGGTCCAACTGTTCGATAAAAGTCGCGGCAGCGGCGGGCGCATGTCGAGCAAGCGCAGCGATGCGGGTGCCCTGGACATGGGCGCGCAGTATTTCACTGCCCGCGACCGGCGTTTTGTCAACGAAGTCCAGCGCTGGCAAGCCAAGGGCTGGGTCGCCGAATGGACGCCGCAGCTGTACACCTACCATGGCGGCCAACTCAACCTGTCGCCGGACGAGCAGACCCGCTGGGTCGGCACGCCTCGCATGAGCGCCATCACCCGCGCCCTGCTCGGTGACCTCGAAGTGCATTTCGCCTGTCGGATCACCGAGGTCTATCGCGGTGAAGAACACTGGCACCTGCAGGACGCCGAAGGCTTCACCCACGGACCGTTCAGCCATGTGGTCATCGCCACGCCGGCCCCACAGGCCACGGCTCTGCTGGCATCGGCGCCGAAACTCGCCGGGGCCGCCGCCGGGGTGAAAATGGACCCGACCTGGGCCATCGCCCTGGCCTTCGAAACGCCGCTGGAAACGCCCATGGAAGGCTGCTTCGTACAGGACAGCCCCCTCGACTGGCTGGCCCGAAACCGCAGTAAACCCGGACGCGACAACACCCTCGACACATGGGTCTTGCATGCCACCAGCGCCTGGAGTCGCCAGCACATCGACCTGTCCAAGGAAGCGGTGATCGAACAGTTGCACGGCGCATTTGCCGAACTGCTGCACGATTCAATGCCCGCGCCGAGCTTCAGCCTCGCCCACCGCTGGCTCTACGCCCGCCCCGCCAGCAGTCACGAATGGGGCACCCTGGCCGATGCCGACCTGGGGCTGTACGCCTGTGGCGACTGGTGCCTGTCCGGACGCGTCGAAGGGGCCTGGCTCAGCGGTCAGGAGGCCGCCCGCCGCTTGCATGAGCACCTGCAGTAAAGAGCATCAATCCGAGCAAATCGCTGCTGTCGCCCTGACAGCAGCCCGTCAAAAACCTATACAAATAATTTGACTTGTACAACTTCGAATCTATGATGAAGTTATCTTGTACAGACCCAAATGTTTGTACAGGTTTAGATTCGAGGTGCTCCGATGCTCCACTCCCCCGCCAAACCGAAAATCGCCATCAGCGCCTGCCTGATGGGGCTCGACGTACGCTACAACGGCGGACACAAGGAATCGCGGTTGTGCAGCCGCACCCTCACTGACTACTTCGATTTCATCCCGGTCTGCCCGGAAGTGGCCATCGGCCTGGGCGTACCCCGCCAACCGATTCGGCTGGTGGGCAGTGCAGATCAACCCGAAGCCGTGGGCACCCTCGATCACAACCTTAACGTGACACAACCGCTGGCCACCTACGGCCGGGACATGGCAGCGCATCTGGGGGATATTTGCGGCTACATCTTCATGCAAAATTCCCCGTCCTGCGGCCTGGAGCGAGTCAAGGTCTACCACGCCAGCGGCGCACGGGCGGACAATGGCGGGCGCGGGATCTACGCCCGGGCTTTCTGCCTGCGGCACCCGGACTTGCCGGTGGAGGAAGACGGCCGGCTCAACGATCCGGTGCTGAGGGAAAACTTCCTCACCCGGGTGTTCGCCTACAGCGCCTGGCAGCAGCTACGCCAAGAGGGCATGACCCGGCGCGGTCTCACGGACTTTCATTCGCGCTACAAATATCTGCTGATGGCCCACAACCCGGTGCAATACAAAACCCTGGGCAACCTGCTGGGCAACATGGGCAATACCGATCCGCAGGAACTGGGCCCCCGCTATTTCAGCGAACTGATGGCGGCGCTGAAAAAATGCGCCACACGTCGCACTCACACCAACGTCCTGCAACACCTCAGTGGCTACCTGAAACAGGCCATCAGCGGCGAAGACAAGCGGGAAGTGCAGCACGTGATCAGCCAGTACCGTCTGGGCATCGTGCCGCTGGTGGTGCCGCTGACACTGCTCAAACATCACTTTCGCCAACACCCCGATCCGTACATCGCGCAGCAGGTTTACCTGCAACCGCACCCGGAAAACCTCAGCCTGCGAAACGCCATTTGATGAAAAAAGCACTCGACACCAGCGCCCGCGAAGACCTCGGCGATGACTTTAAAAAGGCGCTGGACGAAGGCTGGCTGCCGATCCGTGAGGTGGCGCGGCAAACCGGAGTCAATGCCGTGACCTTGCGTGCCTGGGAGCGGCGCTACGGTCTGATCGTGCCGCTACGCACGCCCAAGGGCCATCGGTTGTTCTCGGCCGACCACGTACAACGCATCCAGACCATCCTCACCTGGCTCAACCGTGGCGTTGCCGTCAGCCAGGTCAAACCATTGCTCGACACGCCACAAGCCTTCAGCGAGTCCGTCGACAACGATTGGCACGCCTTGCTGCAAACGTTGCTGCAGGCCGTCAGCCGATTGCAGGAACGCGCCCTGGATGACAGCGTCAATCAGGCGATGGCGCTGTATCCGCCGCGAACCCTGTGCGAGCAATTGCTGATGCCCTTGCTGGCCGCTCTGGAGCAACGCTGGCAAGGCCAGTTCGGGGCGCAGATGGAGCGGGGCTTTTTTTGTGCCTGGCTGCGCAGCAAGTTCGGAGCGCGCATCTACCATAACAATCGTCAGCTGCGCACCGCGCCGTTGCTGCTGGTCAACCACTCGGACCTGCCCATGGAGCCGCACCTGTGGCTCACGGCCTGGCTGATCAGCAGCGCGGATTGCCCTGTGGAGGTCTTCGATTGGCCATTGCCTGTCGGAGAATTGACATTGGCGGTCGAACTTCTGCAACCCCGAGGGGTTCTACTGTACTCAAGCAAAGCCCTGAATCCGGCGCATCTGCCGAAACTGTTCAAAGGCGTCAGTTGCCCAAAAATGATTGCCGGACCAACGGTCTGCATCCACCACACCGAGTTGTCCGCAAGTACCGCTGTGATCGCTGATCTGTACCTGGCCGAAGATCCGTTGTCGGCACATCAGGCACTGGTTCAGCGCGGGCTGATTTAAATGAATCGCGTGGATACCAAAATGCAATTGATCTGGCTGCGCAGCGACTTGCGCCTACATGACAACACCGCCCTCTCGGCCGCCGCGGCTCGCGGCCCGTGCATGGCGGTGTATCTGCTGAGTCCGGAACAATGGCTGGAACACGACGATGCGCCCTGCAAAGTGGACTTCTGGCTGCGCAACCTGCGCGAGTTGAACCGCGAACTGGGTCAACTGAACATTCCCCTGCTGATCCGCCTGGCGCCTCGCTGGGATGACGCACCCAGCGTATTGCTGAACCTGTGCCGACAGCTGCAGGTCGATGCGTTGCACCTCAACGAGGAATACGGCATCCACGAGTCACATCGCGATGCAGCGGTCGTCCGGACGCTACAGGCTGAAGGGATCGAAGTTCGCCGCTACCTCGATCAATTGCTGTTCAAGCCCGGGAGCGTACTGACCCGCACCGGCACTTACTTTCAGGTCTTCAGCCAGTTCCGCAAAGTCTGCTACGAACGACTGCACCACTCGCTGCCCAGCCTGGTACGCGCGCCGCACAAACAAGCGCCGCTGAACATTGCCAGCGATGCGATCCCCTTGAGTGTCGACGGCTTCGCAACACCCGCTGATAACCTGCGCAACCTGTGGCCGGCGGGCGAAGCCGAAGCCCGGCGTCGCCTCGACAGCTTCAGCGATGTGCAGATCGAGCACTATCAAAGCGAACGGGATTTCCCGGCGAAGCCCGGCACCAGTCAGCTCTCGGCCTATCTCGCCGCCGGAGTGATTTCTGCGCGCCAATGCCTGCACGCGGCCTTGAACAGCAATCAAGGTGAATTCGAAAGCGGCAAGACCGGCGCTGTCACCTGGATCAACGAACTGCTGTGGCGCGAGTTCTACAAACACATCCTGGTAGGCTACCCACGGGTTTCCCGGCACCGCGCGTTTCGTCCGGAAACCGAAGCCCTGGCCTGGCGCAACGCCCCAGAAGAACTGGCCGCCTGGCAACAGGCACGCACCGGCTTGCCGATCATCGACGCCGCCATGCGCCAACTGCTGGCAACCGGCTGGATGCACAACCGCCTGCGCATGGTGGTGGCGATGTTCCTGACCAAAAACCTGCTGATCGACTGGCGCGAAGGCGAACGCTTTTTCATGCGTCACCTGATTGATGGCGACCTGGCGGCGAACAATGGTGGCTGGCAGTGGAGTTCTTCCACCGGCACCGACTCGGCGCCTTATTTCCGGATTTTCAACCCGTTGAGCCAGTCGGAAAAATTCGACCCCGAAGGCGTGTTCATCAAGCAATGGCTGCCGGAACTGGCCGCTCTGAACAAAAAAGACGTGCACAACCCGGCCAATCTCGGCGGCCTTTTCGGTGTTGTGGATTACCCCTCACCGATCGTCGACCTGGGTACTTCCCGTACACGTGCGTTGACGGCATTCAAAAACCTGCCCTCACGGCAATACGCCGCCGTTGGGTCATGAATTACCGCCACCGGGATTACTTCGATGCCGGGGGCTTTGCTTTATGAACATTTACCCGTATTGGGCCGGGCAATCGCCTGGCTGAAAAGGAGATTGGGATGAGTCGGACACTCGCACGACGATACTGGCTGACCGGTGCAAGCAGCGGCATCGGTGCCGCCCTGGCCGAAGAAATCCTGAAAACCGGTGCGCACCTGGCCGTCAGTTCGCGCAACGTGGCCCCCCTGAAAGACTTGTCGCTACGTTATCCGGGGCAAGTGCTGGTGGTTCCCGGAGACCTGACCAACAGCCAGACCGTACGCGAGATCGGCGAGCAGATTGCCCAGGACTGGGGCTCGCTGGACACCGTGATACTGAACGCCGGCACCTGCGAGTACGTGGATGCCAAGCAGTTCGATGCGTCGATTGTCGAGCATGTGGTGCGCACTAACCTGTTGGCCAGCAGCTATTGCATCGACGCCGCCCTGCCATTGCTGCGTGCCGGCACCGCACCGCATATGGTGGCCATGGCCAGTACGGTGACCTACCTGCCGCTGCCCAAGGCAGAAGCCTACGGCACCTCGAAGGCCGGGCTACGTTACCTGTTCGAATCCCTGCGCATCGACCTGGCCCCGGAAGGCATAGAACTCACGGTAATCAGCCCCGGGTTCGTCGATACGCCGCTGACGGCAAAAAACGACTCGCCCATGGCCTTGAGCTGGCCGGTGGAGAAAGCCGCGCGGCACATCTTCGAAAAACTCAAGGACCGCCCGTTGGAAATCGCTTTCCCGGCAGCGTTCATGGCCGCCCTCTGGCCACTCTCCAAGCGGCCGGACCAAGTAAAACTGGAGATCGGCAAACGCATGGTGCGCAGCCAGCCGCCGATCAAGGATCAACCCTGACAGTCGTCATCAATGGCGGCGGTGTCTCGGACGCTCCGATATTTGAGCGTCCGTCAGACCTTTCACACAGTACCCGGTGACTGCCTTACACTGCGCGCCATGAAAACCATCCCCCATACGCAAATCGCGGAACCCGCGGTCACCTGCTCGACCTGCGCAGCCTGCTGCTGCCAGCTCGAAGTCATGCTGATCACAGATACGGGTGTGCCTGAACGCTTCATCGATACCGATGACTGGGGCGGGGAAGTGATGTTGCGCCTGGATGACGGTTGGTGTGCCGCGCTGGATCGCAATACGATGATGTGCACGATCTACGAAAAACGCCCGCTGATCTGCCGGGAGTTCGAGATGGGCGCTCCGGAGTGCATCGACGAACGCCAGGGGATTTCAACGGCGTATCGCTAGTTTGAAGTTGTCCCAATACCAATGTGGGAGCGGGCTTGCTCGCGAAAGCGTCAGGTCAGTCGATTACAGTGTCGACTGATCCACTGCTTTCGTGAGCAAGCCCGCTCCCACATTTAGTACAGCGTTGCTGTCTTACAACGGCATCGTGTAATGCAATGCGTAACTTTCTACACCATCGTTCGGAGTGGTGATCCCGGCGTTGGAATAGTGCGTCGCACGAACCCCGACTTCATGTCCGCCGGCAAAGCGCAAACCGAAACCAAAGCGGTCTTCGAACTGAAAGGCGCTGCCCAGATCGTTGCTTTCGACTTCGGTGCTGGCAAACGCCGCCACGCCAATCCCAAACTCGATGTAGGGTTTGACGTTCTGGCCGGCAAATTCATAAACAAGCACGGGTGAGAACGACAGGCTGTGGTTACTGGATTTCTCGTCACCTTCCCAATAGGTATAGGCGCCGTCCCAGTAACCGGTCAGACGACCAACGTCGCTCTGCCACCAGCTCTGGTCCCAATCGAATTGCATCCCCAATCGATAGGTCATGGTCGACTCGCCGGTTTGCCCCACGGCAAATTCCACACCTGCCGCCTGCGCGGTAAAAGTGTGCCCCAAAAGTGCGGTCGCAATCGCGGCCAAGCAGAATAGTCGCTTCACTTGAAACTTCCTTTTCCGAACGATTTCGTATGGTTTTTTTGTTACCAAGCCCTGCAAAACTATAGAAGTCAGCGATTTATCAGAAGTTTACCCCGACTCTTCGTATCCCCCCGGACAGCCATCTACCTGTTGAAGCTTCGCACAACACCAGAGGTATTCCACAGTATCGGCAAGATATTTCTGAAATGAAGCGGATCGGCGCTGGTCCAGAACTGTGCCTCACGGGAAGGTCCCTGGGCGAGCAGCTCGCCTTCGGCCAGCAGACGCTGAAGTTGTCGCGCGACGGCGGCGCCGGTGTCGATCAGGCTGATGTCCTCGGGGATCATCTGCCGCAGCATCGGCTTGAGAAAGGGGTAATGGGTACAGCCGAGAATCAGAGTGTCCGCGCCGGCAGCCAGCAGTGGCTCGACATACCCGGCCAACAGCTGGCGCAACTCGGGGCTGCGCAGGTCGCCGTTTTCAATCAGCTCCACAAGCCCTGGACAGGGCTGGGTGATCACTTTCACATCCGTGGCGAAGCGGTCGAGCAACGCGGCGAACTTGGCGCTCTGCAAAGTGCCTGTGGTGGCCAGCACCCCTACCACGCCGGAACGGGTTGCGGCGGCGGCCGGCTTGACTGCCGGCTCCATGCCAACGATGGGCCATTCCGGATAGTCGCGACGCAGGTCGGCGACCCCGGCAACCGTCGCCGTGTTGCACGCCAGCACCAAAGCCTTGGCGCCCTGTTGCCGAAAGAAGTCGGCCATCACGCTGCAACGTTGCTGGATAAATTCCGGGGATTTTTCGCCGTAGGGAACATTCCCGCAGTCGGCGACGTACAACAGCGACTCATTGGGCAGCAAACGCTGGATCTCGGCCAGTACCGAGAGCCCACCGACACCGGAGTCGAAAACGCCGATCGGCGCTTCACGCATGTTTCGACCCACAGACGCTGCAGCCCGGATCGCGCTTGACCCGCAGTTCACGGAAGCGCGTGCCCAAGGCATCGATCAACAACAGGCGCCCCACCAGCGGCTCGCCGAATCCGGCCAGCAACTTCAACGCTTCAAGCGCTTGCAGACTGCCGACCAGCCCCACCAGCGGACCGACCACGCCGGCCTCGCTACAGGTCAATTCGGCTTCGCTGCCGTGCCCGTATAAACAGTGGTAGCACGGACTCTCCGGTCGACGCGGATCGAACACCGACAGCTGCCCTTCGAGGCGAATCGCCGCGCCGCTGACCAGCGGTTTGCCGGCCGCCACGCAAGCGGCGTTGACCGCTTCACGGGTGGAAAAATTGTCAGAACAATCGAGGACCAGATCCACCCTGGCCACTACGGCGGCCAGGGAGTCTTCGTCCAGCGCCGCACGATGGGCGATCAGTTGAATCTCGGGGTTGATCGCCGTCAGGCGCTTGATTGCCGAATCGACCTTGGTCATGCCGACGCTGTCGGTGTCGTGAATGATCTGGCGTTGCAGGTTGGTCAGGTCGACCGTATCGAAGTCCGCCAGGTGCAACTCACCAACGCCGGCGGCCGCCAGATACAGCGCCACTGGCGCGCCAAGGCCGCCAAGACCGACGATCAATACGCGGCTTTCCTTGAGCCGCAACTGGCCGTCGATATCGATGTGTTGCAGCAGAATCTGCCGGCTGTAGCGCAACAATTCCTGATCATTCAGCACGGCAGGCGCCCCAGACTGATGCGTTGATGACCGCCCAGATCGGTGCGGCTGTGGACTTCTTCAAAACCCCGGGTCAGCAGCAAATCGCGAACCGCCTCGGCCTGATCATAGCCGTGTTCGAGCATCAGCCAACCGCCGGCGTCCAGATGGTCCGGTGCCTGGGCAACGATCAAGCGCAGATCGTCGAGCCCGTCGACACCCGCCACCAGGGCGCTGGCCGGTTCAAAGCGCACATCGCCCTCGACCAGATGCGGATCGGCCGCTGCGATGTAGGGCGGATTGCTGATGATCAGTTGAAAACGCTGACCTTCCAGGGCGCTGAACCAATGGCTGTTCAGCACGGTGGCGTTGTCCAGGTGCAGGCGCTGGCGATTGCGTTCGGCCAGGGCCACGGCTTCCAGGACACGATCCACGGCAGTGACGCTCCAGGCCGGACGCTCGCTGGCCAGGGCCAGGGCAATCGCGCCGCTGCCCGTGCCAAGGTCGAGTACCTTGGCCGGTGTGGCCGGCAACAGTTCCAGCGCGGCTTCCACCAGCAGTTCGGTGTCGGGGCGCGGGATCAGCGTGTGCGGTGCCACTTCCAGGTCCAGCTTCCAGAAACCCTGCTGGCCGAGGATATAGGCCACCGGCTCGCCGCTGCGGCGACGCTGCAAATACTCGGCGAACGTCAGCGCCGCTTCGCTCGGCACGATGCGCTCCGGCCAGGTATGCAGGAAACTGCGGGACTTGCCCAAGGCCGCCGCCAGCAGCAGTTCGGCATCCAGACGCGCCGTCGGCGAGTCGGGCAAATCGGCGGCGCGCAACAAACTGGCAATGATCGTCATTTACTCACCTATCGCTGCCAGTTGATCGGCCTGGTACTCGGCCAGCAACGGCTCGATCACCGCCTCGACGCCGCCGGCGAGGATCTCGTCGAGGGAATACAAGGTCAGGTTGACCCGATGATCGGTGACCCGGCCCTGGGCAAAATTATAGGTGCGGATACGCTCTGAGCGGTCGCCGGAACCGACCAGCAACTTGCGCTCGCTGGCGATGGCGTTGGCCGCGGCGGAGGTCTGCTGATCGTTCAGCTTGGCCGACAACCAGGACATCGCCCGGGCGCGGTTCTTGTGCTGTGAACGTTCTTCCTGGCACTCGACCACAATACCGGATGGCAAGTGCGTGATACGGATCGCCGAGTCGGTCTTGTTGACGTGCTGTCCACCGGCGCCGGAGGAGCGATAGGTATCGATGCGCAGATCGGCCGGGTTGATCTCGATGGCTTCCTGTTCGTCCGGCTCGGGCAATACCGCCACGGTGCAGGCCGACGTGTGAATGCGGCCTTGGGATTCGGTCGCCGGAACCCGCTGCACGCGGTGCGCGCCGGATTCGAACTTCAGCTTGCCGTAGACGTTGTCGCCCTCGACCCGGGCAATCACCTCTTTATAGCCGCCGTGTTCACCCTCATTCTCCGAAAGGATCTCCACCCGCCAGCCACGACGCTCGGCGTAACGCGAATACATGCGGAACAGGTCGCCGGAGAAAATCGCCGCTTCGTCACCACCGGTACCGGCACGGATCTCGAGGAACACGTTGCGGCCGTCGTTCGGGTCCTTGGGCAGCAGCATGCGCTGCAGGTCGGCTTCGAGCGTGACCAGGCGTTCCTTGGCCTCGCGGACTTCTTCCACGGCCATTTCCCGCATGTCCGGGTCGCTGTCCTTGAGCAGTGCCTGGGCGCCTTCGAGGTCGTCCTGCACTTTCAGCAGTTCTTTATAGGCGCCCACGATCGGTTCAACTTCCGCGTACTCCTTGGAATAGGTGCGGAACTTGTTCTGATCGGAAATGACCTCGCCATCGCCCAACAGGGCGGTCAATTCCTCGAAACGGTCCTGGAGGATATCCAGCTTATTGAGCAGTGACGCTTTCATTGCGGTTTTTTATCCGAAAAGCTATCCGATGAGCCCTCACCGAGGGCAAAGAGTTCCTGGGCCATCGCCAGCGCATCCAGGCGACCTTCGGCAGAGAGCTTTTTCAACTGCACGCTCGGTGCGTGCAACAGTTTGTTGGTCAGCCCGCGGGCCAGTTGCACCAGCACCTCTTCGGCACTGGTGCCGTTGGCCAGCATGCGCTGGGCCTTTTGCAATTCTTCATCGCGCAGGCGTTCGCTCTGTTGACGATAGGCCTTGAGCACGTCCACCGCCGCCAATTCGCGCAGGCGGATCATGAAGTCTTCGGCACCGATCGAGACCATCTCTTCGGCGGCCTGGGCTGCGCCCTGGCGGCTCTTGAGGTTCTCGGCAACCACTTCGTGGAGGTCGTCGACGCTATAGAGGTAAACGTCGTCCAGTTCGCCGACTTCTGGCTCGATGTCGCGGGGAACAGCGATATCCACCATGAAGATCGGTTTGTGCTTGCGCAGTTTCAAGGCGCTTTCCACCGCACCCTTGCCCAGAATCGGCAACTGGCTGGCGGTGGAACTGATGACGATATCGCTGCGCACCAGCTCTGCCGGAATATCCGACAGCAGCACCGCATGGGCACCGAACTGTTCGGCCAGGATGCTCGCGCGCTCCAGGGTGCGGTTGGCGACCACGATGCGCTTTACACCCAGGTCATGCAGATGGCGGGCGACCAGGGTGATGGTCTCGCCGGCGCCGATCAACAAGGCCTGGCTGCGTTGCAGGTCGCTGAAAATCTGCTTGGCCAGGCTTACCGCGGCAAACGCTACCGACACCGGGTTCTCGCCGATGGCCGTGTCGGTGCGCACCTGCTTGGCCGCATTGAACGTGGCCTGGAACAGCCTACCGAGCAACGGCCCGATGGTGCCGGCCTCGCGGGCCACGGCATAGGCCGATTTCATCTGGCCAAGAATCTGCGGTTCGCCCAACACCAGCGAGTCGAGCCCGGAAGCCACCCGCATCATGTGACGAACTGCCGCATCATCTTCATGCACATAGGCGCTTTCGCGCAGCTCGTCGTAGCTCAAATGATGATATTCGGCCAGCCAGCGCAGCACGACGTCCGCCGACAGGTGATCCTGTTCTATATAGAGTTCACTGCGATTGCAGGTGGAGAGGATCGCAGCTTCGCGGCTGTCGGTGAGTCGGCAGAGCTGCTGCAAGGCCTCAACCAGCTGCTCAGGGGTAAAAGCCACGCGCTCGCGGACGTCTACTGAAGCAGTCTTGTGGTTAATACCGAGTGCAAGGAAGGCCATTCAAAGTCGCTGATGGTGACGTGAAGCCGGCAATTGTCCTACTTCGACGGAATCAGAACAACTACTCGATATCTATCGCCCCTTCAGGCGCCGCCGCGGGTTGCGAGCAGTTCTCGTTTACACAAGCATCAGGGCGACGCGGATCGGGCTGGCAGGTAAATTGCCGGGCCGGTTATGTTTGCTCGAAAGCTTGTGTCATGATGATCCGACCGCAGGTTAGTCGTCCTCTTCCTATATGAATAGATCCTCCGCGTTGCTCCTCGCTCTTGTCTTCCTCAGCGGCTGCCAGGCCTTGGCACCCGTTTCGTCGGACGGTGCGCCGCCGGTTGAAGACAGCACCCCGGCCCCTGAAAAGCCCAAGGTCTACAGCCCATTCAGCGAGGAAACCATCTTCAGCCTGTTGAGCGCCGAACTGGCCGGCCAGCGCAATCGTTTTGACATTGCCCTGGACAACTATGTGACCCAGGCCATCAACACCCAGGATCCGGGCATCTCCGAGCGGGCATTTCGTATCGCCGAATATCTGGGCGCCGACCAGGCAGCCCTGGATACTGCGCTGATCTGGGCCAGGAACGCCCCCGACGACCTCGAAGCGCAACGCGCCGCCGCCGTGCAACTGGCACGCGCCGGGCGTTATGACGACTCCATGGTCTATATGGAGAAAGTCCTGCAAGGCAAAGGCGACACCCATTTCGACTTCCTTGCGCTGTCCGCGGCCGACACTGACCAGGACACCCGCAACGGCTTGATGAAAAGCTTCGATCGTTTGTTGCAGCGTCATCCGGACAACGGCCAGCTGATTTTCGGCAAGGCCTTGCTGATGCAACAGGATGGCGACGCCAAGGGCGCGCTGAAGCTGCTGGAAGACAATCCGCCGGAGGACGGCGAAATTGCGCCGATCCTGCTGCGCGCACGCCTGCTGCAAACCTTGAATCGCGGTGACGAAGCCCTGCCGCTGCTGCAGAAAAGCATCAAGAAATACCCGGACGACAAGCGCCTGCGCCTGACTTACGCGCGGATGCTGGTTGAACAGGACCGCATGGACGACGCCAAGGCCGAGTTCTCGAGCCTGGTCCAGCAATACCCGGATGACGACGAACTGCGTTACTCCCTGGCGCTGGTGTGCCTGGAAGCCAAGGACTGGAATGAGGCCAAGGGTCATCTTGAAGACCTGATCGCCCGGGAAAGCCATGTCGACTCGGCGCACCTGAACCTCGGCCGCATCGCCGAAGAACAAAACGACCCGCAAGGCGCGCTGATCGAATACGCCAAGGTTGGCCCGGGCAACGACTTCCTGCCGGCGCAATTGCGTCAGGCCGACATCCTGATCAACAACGGCAAGACCGCCGAAGCGCAACGCAAGCTGGCGGCAGAACGCGATGAGCAGCCGGATTACGCCATCCAGTTGTACCTGATCGAAGTCGAAACCCTGTCCGCCAACAATCAGGGCGACAAGGCCTGGAATGCTCTGCAACAGGCCTTGCAGAAATACCCGGACGACCTGAACCTGCTCTACACCCGCGCCATGCAGGCGGAAAAACGCAATGACCTGGCGCAGATGGAAAAAGACCTGCGTACGATCATCAAGCGCGACCCGGACAATGCCATGGCGTTGAATGCCCTGGGCTACACCCTGTCCGACCGCACCACGCGCTACGCCGAGGCCAAGGCCCTGATCGAACAGGCACACCAGATCAGTCCGGAAGACCCGGCGGTACTCGACAGCCTTGGCTGGGTGAATTACCGCCTGGGCAATCTTGACGAAGCCGAGCGCCTGCTGCGCCAGGCCCTGGATCGCTTCCCCGATCAGGAAGTCGCCGCTCACCTGGGTGAAGTCCTGTGGGCCAACGGCAAACAGCGTGAAGCGAAACAAGTCTGGGGCAAGTTCCTCAAGGAACAGCCTGACAGCCCGACCCTGCGCGGCACCATCAAACGCCTGACCGGATCAGAGACTCTTTAAAATTATGTTTTTGCGCCATTTCATCGTTTTCAGCTTTATCGCCCTGCTCGCCGGTTGCGCGGGCCTGGGTCCCCGTGAGTCGGTCGAGGGCCGTGGCAACGCCGCCCAATGGCGTGAGCACAAACAGCAACTGACCGGCCTCGATGGCTGGCAGATCGACGGCAAGATCGGCATCCGTGCCCCGAAAGACTCGGGCAGCGGCACGCTGTTCTGGTTGCAGCGCCAGGATTACTACGACATTCGCCTGTCGGGACCACTGGGCCGCGGCGCGGCTCGCCTGACCGGACGCCCGGGCAAGGTGTCGCTGGAAGTCGCCAACCAGGGACGTTACGACGCGCCGAATCCGGAAGTGCTGCTCGAAGAACAGCTTGGCTGGAAGCTGCCGGTGTCCAACCTGGCCTGGTGGGTGCGCGGGCTCCCGGCTCCCGACAGCAAAAGTCGCCTGACCCTGGACGGCGACAGCCGCCTGGCGAGCCTTGAACAGGATGGCTGGAAGGTCGACTACACCGCCTACACCCAGCAAAACGGTTTCTGGCTACCCGAGCGCATCAAGCTCAGCGGCACCGACCTTGATGTCACGCTGGTGATCAAGATCTGGCAACCGCGCAAACTGGGGTCGTGACATGCCGGCCAATCGCCTGACGCTGCCCTCGCCAGCCAAACTCAATTTGATGCTGCACATCCTGGGTCGCCGCGAAGACGGCTACCACGAACTGCAGACGATGTTTCAGTTTCTCGATTACGGCGACGAAATCACCTACGCCCTGCGCGATGACGGTGTCATTCATCTGCACACTGAGTTCGAAGGTGTTCCCCACGACAGCAACCTGATCGTCAAGGCCGCCAGAAAACTGCAGGAGCAATCCGCTTGCTCGCTGGGCGTCGATATCTGGATCGACAAGATCCTGCCCATGGGCGGCGGCATCGGTGGCGGCAGCTCGAATGCCGCAACAACATTGCTGGGCTTGAATCATCTGTGGCAATTGGGCTGGGATGAAGATCGCCTGGCCGGGCTGGGGTTGACGCTGGGCGCCGACGTCCCGGTTTTCGTACGTGGCCACGCGGCTTTCGCCGAGGGCGTGGGGGAGAAACTGACCCCTGTCGACCCGGAAGAACCGTGGTATCTGGTGCTGGTGCCGCAAGTCTCTGTTAGTACGGCAGAAATTTTTTCAGATCCGTTGTTGACACGTAACACTCCTCCCATTAAAGTGCGCCCCGTTCCCAAGGGAAACAGTCGAAATGACTGCTTGCCGGTGGTAACAAGGCGTTATCCAGAGGTACGTAACGCTTTGAATTTGTTAGGTAAATTTACCGAAGCAAAACTCACCGGAACTGGAAGTTGTGTGTTTGGGGGCTTCCCAAGCAAAGCTGAAGCTGATAAAGTCTCGGCCCTTCTGACAGAGACCCTTACAGGATTTGTAGCAAAAGGAAGCAACGTTTCGATGTTGCATCGCAAGCTGCAAAGTCTGCTCTAAAGGAACCGATTACTGGGTAATCGTTGCAACAGATACAGGGGCGTCGCCAAGCGGTAAGGCAGCAGGTTTTGATCCTGCCATGCGTTGGTTCGAATCCAGCCGCCCCTGCCATTTTCCTATACTCATCCAGGTTACCCTCAGCCTTCAGGTACTGCGCGTGTCCAAGATGATGGTCTTTACGGGGAACGCTAACCCCGATCTGGCTCGGCGTGTCGTACGTCAGCTGCATATCCCTCTCGGTGACATCTCTGTCGGTAAATTCTCCGACGGCGAAATTACAGCCGAGATCAATGAAAACGTTCGCGGTAAAGACGTCTTCATTATTCAGCCGACTTGCGCTCCGACCAACGATAACCTGATGGAACTGGTAGTGATGGCTGATGCCTTCCGCCGCTCCTCGGCTACTCGTATCACTGCTGTTATTCCTTACTTTGGTTATGCCCGTCAGGATCGCCGTCCGCGTTCCGCACGTGTGGCTATCAGCGCGAAAGTCGTGGCTGACATGCTTACCGTAGTCGGCATCGACCGTGTTCTCACGGTTGATCTGCATGCTGACCAAATCCAGGGTTTCTTCGATATTCCGGTAGATAACATCTACGGCTCCCCGGTTCTGGTGGATGACATCGAAGATCAGCGCTTCGAAAACCTGATGATCGTGTCCCCGGACATTGGCGGCGTCGTGCGTGCACGTGCCGTTGCCAAATCCCTGGGCGTGGATCTCGGGATCATCGACAAACGCCGTGAGAAAGCCAATCACTCTGAAGTGATGCATATCATCGGTGATGTCGAAGGGCGTACCTGTATTCTGGTCGATGACATGGTCGATACCGCCGGCACCCTGTGCCACGCGGCCAAGGCCTTGAAAGAGCATGGCGCTGCCAAGGTTTTCGCCTACTGCACGCACCCTGTGCTGTCGGGTCGGGCGATCGAAAACATCGAAAATTCCGTGCTGGACGAGTTGGTGGTGACTAACACCATTCCTCTGTCCGCTGCAGCACAAGCCTGTGCGCGTATCCGCCAACTGGATATCGCACCGGTAGTTGCCGAGGCGGTCCGCCGCATCAGCAATGAAGAATCGATCAGCGCGATGTTCCGCTAAGGGTCCTGCCCTTCTCGAAATGTCTCGTTGACGAAAAGCGCCCCGCCCCGGCATTCCTGTCGGGGCGGGGCTTTTTTGCCCATATCGCCTTTAGCGCTGGTCGCAAACGCTGGGGCGAGTGTGGTTATTTTGGAGATACAACATGAACGATTTTACTCTGAATGCTGAAGTGCGTTCCGACCTGGGGAAAGGTGCGAGCCGCCGCCTGCGTCGTCTCGCAAGCCTGGTTCCAGCTGTAGTTTACGGTGGCGACAAAGCCCCTGAATCCATCAGCATGCTGGCCAAAGAAGTTGCCAAACTGCTCGAAAACGAAGCGGCTTACAGCCACATCATCGAGCTGAACGTTGGTGGCACCAAGCAGAACGTCGTGATCAAAGCCCTGCAGCGTCACCCGGCCAAAGGCCACGTGATGCACGCTGACTTCGTACGCGTAGTCGCCGGCCAGAAACTGACCGCTATCGTTCCAGTGCACTTCATCAACGAAGAAGCACCGACCAAGAAAGGCGGCGAAATCTCGCACGTTGTTGCCGAGATCGAAGTTTCCTGCCTGCCGAAAGATCTGCCTGAGTTCATCGAAGTCGACCTGGCTAACGCTGAAATCGGTTCGATCATTCACCTGTCGGACCTCAAGGCTCCTAAAGGCGTTGAGTTCGTGGCCCTGGCACACGGTGATGACAAGGCTGTTGCCAACGTCCACGCTCCACGTGTTGCTCCAGAAGCTGCAGAAGGCGCTGCAGAGTAATTTTACTCTGTACGCCGGAGTGACCGGAAACATCGCGGACTAGAGCATAGCGAGAAAGCGGGCGAGAACGCGGAGTTTACATCATGGTAAATGAGCAATTTTCGTCCACTTTCGCCGCTATCCCTGATTGCGGCGATGTTATCCACCACTCCAAGGAAGGGCCCCTATCGTGACTGCCATCAAACTGATCGTTGGCCTGGGAAATCCAGGCGCTGAATACGAACAGACCCGGCATAACGCAGGGGCCCTTTTTGTTGAGCGCATCGCGAACGCACAAGGCGTAAACCTTGTGGCGGACCGCAAATATTTCGGCCTGACCGGGCGCTATTCGCATCAGGGTCAGGATGTTCGTCTGCTGATTCCCACCACGTACATGAACCGCAGCGGCCAGGCCGTGGCGGCCCTTGCAGGTTTCTTTCGCATCAAGCCTGAAGAAATCCTCGTGGCACACGACGAACTCGACCTGCCACCCGGCGTCGCCAAACTCAAAGTGGGCGGCGGCCATGGCGGTCACAACGGGTTGCGCGACATCATTGCGCAACTGGGCAATCAGAACACTTTCCACCGCCTGCGGCTTGGCATCGGTCATCCGGGCGTCGCCAGTATGGTTTCAAATTTCGTCCTGGGTCGTGCGCCACGCGCCGAACAGGAAAAACTCGATGCCAGCATCGACTTTGCCCTCGGCGTGCTGCCGGATATCCTCGCCGGGGAATGGAACCGCGCGATGAAAAACCTGCACAGCCAGAAGGCCTGACTCTTATCCGAGGGGAAACACCATGGGATTCAATTGCGGCATCGTCGGCCTGCCTAACGTCGGCAAGTCCACCCTGTTCAACGCCCTGACCAAATCCGGGATCGCGGCCGAGAACTTCCCCTTCTGCACCATCGAGCCTAACAGCGGTATCGTGCCGATGCCGGATCCGCGCCTGGAAGCCCTGGCTGCCATCGTCAATCCAAAGCGCATCCTGCCGACCACCATGGAATTCGTCGACATCGCGGGCCTGGTTGCCGGCGCGTCGAAAGGTGAAGGCCTGGGCAACAAGTTTTTGGCCAACATTCGTGAAACCGATGCCATCGCCCACGTGGTCCGCTGCTTCGAAGACGAGAACGTGATTCACGTCTCCAATAGCGTCGACCCGAAACGCGACATCGAAATCATCGAACTGGAACTGATCTTCGCCGACCTCGACAGCTGCGAGAAGCAACTGCAGAAAGTCGCGCGCAACGCCAAGGGCGGTGACAAGGACGCAGTGGTCCAGAAAGGCCTGCTGGAGCAACTGATCGCTCACTTCACCGAAGGCAAGCCGGCGCGCAGCCTGATGAAGAACATGGGCACCGACGAGAAAGCGGTGATCAAGGGCTTCCACCTGCTGACCACCAAGCCGGTCATGTACATCGCCAACGTCGCTGAAGACGGTTTCGAGAACAACCCGCACCTGGACGTTGTACGCGCCATCGCCGAAGAAGAAGGCGCCGTGGTTGTTCCGGTGTGCAACAAGATCGAAGCGGAAATCGCCGAGCTCGATGACGGCGAAGAAAAAGACATGTTCCTCGAAGCCCTGGGCCTCGAAGAGCCTGGCCTGAACCGCGTGATCCGCGCCGGCTACGAAATGCTGCACCTGCAGACCTACTTCACCGCCGGTGTCGAAGAAGTCCGCGCCTGGACCGTCCGCGTCGGTGCCACCGCACCACAAGCCGCTGGCGTGATCCACACCGACTTCGAAAAAGGCTTCATCCGCGCCGAAGTGATCGCCTACAACGACTTCATCCAGTACAAGGGCGAAGCCGGTACCAAGGAAGCCGGTAAATGGCGTCTGGAAGGCAAGGATTACATCGTTAAAGACGGCGACGTGATGCACTTCCGTTTCAACGTGTAAGCCATACGCCCAAGAAAAAGCCGCGTTTGATACGCGGCTTTTTTTGCCTGGAATATTGCCGGCAACACCACCGAACCATTGTGGGAGCGGGCTTGCTCGCGAAGGCGGTGTGTCAGTTAGAGTTATACCGACTGACACTCCCTCTTCGCGAGCAAGCCCGCTCCCACAGGGGGGATTTGTATTGGATCAGGCCTTTTTGGTTCGCGGCAGGAAGATTGCCAACACCCCGAACAGCGGCAGGAACGAACACAGGTAGTACACGTACTCGATGCCGTGAATATCCGCCAGATGGCCCAGCAACGCCGCGCCAATCCCGCCGAAGCCAAACATCAAACCGAAGAATATCCCGGCGATCATCCCGACATTACCCGGCACCAGTTCCTGGGCGTACACCACGATGGCCGAGAACGCCGAGGCGAGGATGAAGCCGATGACCACGCTGAGGATGCTGGTCCAGAACAGGTCGACATGGGGCAGCAACAATGTGAAGGGTGCAACGCCGAGGATCGAGAACCAGATCACCGCCTTGCGCCCGATCCTGTCACCGATCGGCCCGCCAAAGAACGTCCCCGCCGCGACCGCTCCGAGAAACAGGAACAGGTGCAGCTGCGAGCTGGCCACCGACAGGTCGAACTTCTCGATCAGATAAAAGGTGAAGTAGCTGGTGAGGCTCGACATGTAGAAATACTTGGAGAACACCAGTAACCCGAGCACCACCAGCGCACTGGTCACTCGGCCCTTGGACAGGCCGTGAGTCGCCGCCTGGCCCTGCTTGAGCTTGAACAGGTTCAAATGGTTGGCGTACCAGCGGCTGATCCGGTAGAGCACGAACAGCGCAAACACCGCGAACAGGCCGAACCAGGCCACCTGCCCTTGACCGTAGGGAATGATGATCGCCGCCGCCAGCAACGGGCCGAACGCCGAGCCTGCGTTACCGCCGACCTGGAAGGTCGATTGCGCCAGCCCGAAGCGTCCGCCCGAAGCCAGGCGCGCCACGCGGGACGCTTCCGGGTGGAAGGTCGATGAACCGATGCCGATCAGCCCCGCCGCCAACAGGATTAGCGGGAAGCTGCCGACCACCGACATCATCAGAATCCCGATCAAGGTGCAGACCGTACCCGCCGGCAACAACCACGGTTTGGGATGGCGATCGGTGTAGTAGCCGACCCACGGCTGTAGCAACGAGGCCGTCAGCTGAAACGTCAGGGTGATCAGGCCGACCTGGGTGAAGGTCAGCCCATAGTTGGCCTTGAGCATCGGATAGATCGACGGCAGCACCGACTGGATCAGGTCGTTGATCAAGTGCGCCAGCGCTACGGCGCCGATGATGCGCATCACCAGGGGACTGCTTTGGGGCGTAGCGGACGCCGGCACTGAGCCGGTCTGGGCGTTGCTGATAGCCATGGGAATTTCCAGACAACAGGAAGTACATACGTGCAGGTGCGCCAATGTGCCATTTTTCGGTGAGGCAACGCCATCCCCTTAGCCTGCTAACGACCTCGTTTTTCATCACCACATCCTTGATGGCGCAAAGCCATGGTCTGAATCTTGCCTTCCTTGTCTGCTTGAACGCGGCCTCCTTACAAAGGAGACCGACAATGGGAAGTTTCGCTACAGAGTCGGCCTACAGAGCGGACAAGGGTGAACTTTCGAGGCCTTTTTAGAGGGCACGAGTCGGGGGTGCGATAACCTCCGTCGCACGCCAATAGTGCGTGGTGTCCAGAGGAGTCATGGGGCATGCAGGCTTTTTTATCACCGGGGATCGGGCTGCTGGGGCGTTTTGGCTTCGCACGTAAATTCCAGCTGTTGTTTCTGCTGTTTATCCTGCCGCTGGCCGGCAGCCTGTGGATGATCGGCCAGGACTATCGCGACAAACTCAGCCTGATCTCCGGCGAACGCGCCGGGGTGCGGCAACTGCTTGCCCTCGATGCGCTGGATGACCTGCTCGCCGCCCAGCGTGATCGCGCCGCCAGGTGGCGCGCCACGGAAACCAATCGCCAGCCAACGCCGGCCACCCTCGCCGCGATGGCCGCCTTCGATGGGGTTCAGCCCGCCGTCAGCCAGGCCACTGCCGAATTGGGCAATGCCCTGCAAAAAGAAAGCGCCAAGGGCGAAACCCTGTCGCGTTATCAGGCCCTGCAAACCGCCCTCGATGGCCTCGACTCAAAAAGCCTGAGTGCTGTCGGTTGGTGGCCCGATGGCTACGATCGCTTCACCAACGCCTTGAGCACCCTGCAAGCCTTGCGCGAGCAGATCGCCATGGACAATCGCCTGACACTGGCACCGTGGCTGGAGACTTATTTGCTGACGCAGATCTCCACCCAGCACGCACCAGACCTGATCGAACGGGTCGGCCGTCTGGCTGCTGTGGGCCAGGCCTCGGTGGTGTCCGGACAGTTCACCCTGCAAAGCCGCCTGCAACTGCGCGACTTGCGCAGCCGCACCGGCGATGCGCGAGAGCAGCTGGTGAAAACCGCTGGCCTGCTCGAAGCGCGCTTGCCCAGTGCCCTGCAAACCTGGGCCGGGCAATACCACGACAGCCTCAAGCGCCTGGATGCAGGCCTGAAGGTGCTGGATGACGGCGTGTTCGGCGGCAGCATCAACCTCAAGCCGGAGGACTTCGAACGCAGTCTCGATGCCCTGCTCTCTGACCTCGCCTCGTTGCGTCAGCAGTCGCTGGTGTCGCTGGATCAACGCCTGGATTACTACCACGACTCGGCGATCCGACAGTTCGTTGTTGTGGCCGCCGTGTTGGGCTGCCTGCTGTTGGCCGCGCTGTATCTGTTCATCTGTTTGCAGGCCTCGATCCGCCGCAGCGCCAGCGGCATCACGGTACTGGCCGAGGCCCTGCGCGATGGCAATCTGAGCCTGCAAGTGCCGGTTCAAGGCCGGGACGAACTGGCGGTCATCAGCACCGCGCTGAACGTCGCCGTGGTGCAACTGCGCACCAGCCTGCAAGGGGTGGATCACGAAACCCTGCAACTGAGCAACGCGGTGCAAACCCTCAACCATCATTCCAGCGACGCCCTGGGCGAAGTCGAAGCCCAGCAGTTGCAGATCAGCCAGATTGCCGCTGCGGCGACGCAACTGGCCGCCACCTCACAAGGGGTGGCCCACAGCTGCGAACAGGCGTCCGGCAGCGCCCAGCACACCCGGCGCATTGCCGCCGACAGCAGCCGTGACAGCCAGCGCACCACCGCGAGTATCCAGCAGCTCAATCAACGTCTGAACGAGACCGCTGCGGCGCTGGGCCGGGTCAGTGAACAAGGGCAGCAGATTCAACTGGTGGTCGACACCATTCGCGGCGTCGCCGAGCAGACCAACCTGCTGGCACTCAACGCCGCCATCGAGGCGGCTCGGGCGGGCGAGCAAGGGCGTGGCTTCGCGGTGGTGGCCGATGAAGTGCGCAGCCTGTCCCAACGCACGCAATCGTCGACCGCACAGATCGCCGGCACGGTCGACAGCCTGCGCAACACCGTGAATGAGGCCGTCAGCCTGATGCAAGCCGCGTGCAGTCAGGCAGAGAGCGATGCGCAAGCGGTCACCGGCCTCGGTGAACGGCTCGGGGAAATCGCCAGTGCGGTGCAGAGCGTCACCGATACCCTGGCGCAAATCGCCACGGCGGTGGAGGAACAGGCCAGTACCGCCGACGAGGTCAGCGGCAATATCCAGCAGGTCGATCAAGCGGCGGTGCGCTTGCTCGAAGGGGCCCGCGCGGTGAACCAGGCCGCGGACACCCTGAGCCACGGCAGCAAAGCCTTAAGCGACAACACCGGGCGCTTCCGCTTGAGTTGAATCGGCCAGGACTTCTCAGGCGCGGATCACCGCCTCCGGGAAGTCCTGCTCCAGTTCGCTCTTGAGCCAGTCGATAAACCACGCCGCGTCCGCCGAGAGCTCGGCGGACGGCGTCAGCACCCGATAGCTTTCAAGCTTCACTTGCGCATCCACCACCCGCACCAGCTTGCCGCTATGGAGTTCGTCGCGCACCAGCACTTCGTTGGCCAGCGCGATGCCCTGCCCGCTCTCGGCCACCGACAATGCGTGGTCATTGTTGACGTAGAGCATGTCCGAATTGAGGTGCATGTCGAGGTCGTTGGCGGCGAACCACAGGTTCCACCACTCGCCGTCATCCACATGGATCAGGTTGTGTTTCACCAGGTCCGCGGGGCTGTCGATGGGCTCAACGCTGGCCAGATAGTCGGGGGAACAGATCGGAAACACCCGAGGACAAATCAGGCTGGTGCGCGAGTGCGCATATTGGCCGTCCAACCCGTAGACAATGCCCAGGTCAGCGCTTTTGCCATCCACTTCGGTGAAGGTGGAGTTGGGTTCGATGGCGAACTTCAAGCCCGGGCGCAGATGACGCATGGCCTCGATGCGCGGCATCAGCCAGCGCTTGGCAAACCCCGGCACCACCATGATGCGCAGCCAGCGTTCGGCGTGTTTTGGCTGCGCCTCTTTTCCCGCTTCGATGATCAGCTGCAAGGCGGCGGTGATCTTGCGGTGGTACTTCTCCCCCGCCGTCGTCAGGTTGACCCCGCGAGAGGTGCGCTCGAACAGTTGGATGCCCAGCCAGTCTTCCAGCAACTTCACATGGCGGCCGATGGCCGGCTGGGTCACGTGCAGGGCCTTGGAGGCTTCGACATAGCTGCCCAACCGGGCCGCGGCATCAAAGGCACGCACCGCGTTGAGCGGCGGCAAACGGTGGTCAGGCATGGTTTCCGGGCGCCTTCTGCTGTTAAATTTTTTAACAGCCCCTATGTTAAAATTGAAGTTTCGCCCCCGCAACCCCTCGCTGATAATCGATCCACAGCAGAACAACAAAACAGCTGGTTACAACACCCGAACGCAATCTCGATCCTGCCCAGAAAAATAATATCCATGGCCCGACGACACAGCTGTTTTCAGCACGTGCGCAGGCGATGGGGGAATCGGAGGTAACGCATGAATGCCCTGCATTCGCTGCAAACGCTGGCGGTGTCCATCCGCTCAGTGCGCAAAGTCTACGGTGATCCAAAGACTGGCCCGGTGGCGCTCAAAAGCATCGACCTGGACATTCGCGACAACGAGTTCTTCACCCTTCTCGGCCCTTCGGGCTGCGGCAAAACCACGCTCCTGCGGATGATCGCCGGGTTCGAATTCCCTACCGAAGGCGAAATTCTGCTCTACGGCGAAAACATCGCCGACCGCCCGCCCTTCCAGCGCCCGGTCAACACGGTGTTCCAGCATTACGCACTGTTCCCGCACATGACCATCGCCGAGAACCTGGCCTTCGGCCTTGAGTCCCACCCGATGGGCAAAGTCCTGAACAAAACGCAATTGGCCGAACGGGTGCGCGAGATGCTCGCCCTGGTGCAGATGGAGCGCTTTGCCAACCGCAAGCCGGCGCAACTGTCTGGCGGTCAGCAACAGCGTGTCGCCCTCGCTCGTGCATTGGCGCCGCATCCCAAGGTCTTGCTGCTCGACGAACCGCTTTCGGCGTTGGACCTCAAGCTGCGCCAGGCCATGCGCGAAGAGTTGAAAACCATTCAGGCGCGCACCGGCATCACCTTCATCTTCGTCACCCACGACCAGGAAGAAGCCCTGACCATGTCCGACCGCATCGCCGTGTTGTCCGAAGGCGAGGTGCAGCAGGTCGGTCGTCCGGAAGACATCTACGAACGCCCGCGCAATCGCTTCGTGGCGGACTTCATCGGTGAAACCAACTTCATCGAAGGTACGGTCACCCGCGTTGCAGACGGCCTGGCCTGGTTCGCCGGTCCGGCCGGTCATCCATTGCCTGCACAGCCATGCAGCGATGTGCGAGTCGGTGCCAACGTCACATTGTCCGTGCGCCCCGAGCGTTTGCATCTGGTGCCAGCGACCACTGAGAACGCTCTGCCGTGCCGGATCGAAGCGCAGATCTACCTCGGCACCGACCTGCAATACCAGGTCAGCCTGAGCGACGGTTCACGCCTCACCGTGCGCACCCCCAACTGCGTCGACCAGAGCAAACGCTTCGCCGTCGGCAGTCAGGCCGGTCTGTTGTTCGACCAGGGCAGCGCCAGCGTCCTGCACGATTGAGCACGAGGAATTGCCATGCACGCTTTACCGATTGCCAACACACTGGAACGTCGGCGGGCCTTCCAGAGCTTTCTCGGTGTCAGCCCCGCGCTGATCGCCATCGGCCTGTTTCTGATCGTGCCGATCCTGATCGTCATCGGTTACTCGCTGATGGAGGCCAACCCCTATGGCGGGGTGAACAAAGTATTCAGCAGTGACGCCTACACCTCCCTGCTGTTCGAGCGGCAACTGGACGACAGCCTGGCCTTCGCCGACTCCTACCTGATCATTGCCCTGCGCTCCATCGGCATCGCCGGGCTGACCACGCTCATCACCCTGTTGATCGGTTTTCCGGTGGCGGTATGGCTGGCCATGCAACCGGCCCATCGCCGTGGCTTGCTGATCTTCCTGATCACCGTGCCGTTCTGGGCCAACCTGTTGATCCGCACCTACGCCTGGATTCTGCTGCTGCGCAACACCGGGGTGATCAACAACAGCCTGATGGGCCTCGGGGTCATCGACCAGCCGCTGCAACTGCTCTACACCGACGGCGCGGTGCTGCTGGGGCTGGTTTATACCTATGCGCCCTTCGTCGTGCTGCCGATCTACGCCACCCTGGAAAAAATGGACATCCGCCTGCTCGAAGCCGCTCAAGACCTCTACGCCGGACGCGTTCGAACCTTGCGCAAGGTGGTGTTGCCGATTGCCAAACCGGGAATTCTCGCCGGCGCCATCCTCACCTTCGTGCCTTGCCTGGGCGCGATGATCGCCCCGGAACTGCTCGGTGGCGGCACGCGAATGATGCTCGGCAACCTGATCTTCCGCCAGTTCAGCGATGCGCGTAACTGGCCTTTCGGTGCGGCCCTGTCGCTGGTGCTGATGGCGGCGGTGATGTTGGTACTGACGGTTTATGCCTTGCGTGCCGAGCGCCAGCGCATCGCCAAAGGAGGTGCGTAATGATCGGCCTGTTCAAACGCAACACGCTGGGGGTGCAGGACTTCCCCGGCTTCGGCGGATTCAGTTTCCTGTTCTACCTGTACCTCTACGCGCCGATCGTGGTGCTGGTGGCGTTCTCGTTCAACGCCAATCAGTCGGCCACGGTGTGGACCGGATTCAGCTTCGACTGGTATCGCGCCGCATTCGCCAACCAGGCCCTGCGCCAGGCGGCTGGCAACAGTCTGTTGATTGCGGTCTGCGCCAGCATGGTCGCCACGGCCATCGCCACCCTCGCCGCCCTCGGCACCTCACGGGGTGCGAAGTTCAAGGGTCTGCAATTGTCCATGGGCGCGATCATGTTGCCCCTGGTGCTGCCGGAAATCGTGGTCGGCGTCGCCACCCTCGCGCTGTTCTCCACCATCGGTCTGTCCCTGGGCTACGGCAACCTGATCATCGCGCACACGGTGTTCTGTATCCCGTTCGCCTTTCTGCCGATACGGGCACGCCTGAACGACATGGACCTGTCCCTGGAACAGGCCTCGGCCGACCTCTATGCCGGCCCGTGGCGGACCTTTCGCAAGGTCACGTTGCCGCTGCTGATGCCGGGGATTTTCTCCGGGCTGATGCTGGCCTTCATCGTGTCGCTGGATAACTTCGTGATCTCGATGATGGTCTCCCAGGCCGGCACCACCACCTTGCCGATCTTCATCTTCGGCCTGTTGCGCATGGGTGTGACACCGGACGTCAACGCTGTCTCGACCCTGATCCTGGGCGTCTCGGTGCTGTTCGTCACGCTCTCTTATCTGCTGGGCAAAAAGAAAACCTGAACCTTCTACGCACTGTGGGGAAATAGCATGAGCAAGTGGATTAAAAGCATCGGCACTTCGTTTTTCCTGACTTTACCGCTGACCATGGTCGGCAGCGTTCAGGCCGCGGAAAAACTCAACGTGGTGAGCTGGAGCGGCTACTTTTCGCCGGAGATTCTCGCCAAGTTCCAGAAGCAGACCGGCATCGAAGTCACCGTCGACTCCTACGACTCCAACGAAACCCTGCTGGCCAAATTGAAACAGGGCGGTGCCGGTTATGACGTGGCGATCCCCTCGCACCAGTTCGTGCCGATCCTGATCAAGGAAAAACTGCTGGAGCGCTTCGACCCGGTCAACCAGCCCTACTACGCCAGCGTCGTCGACAACCTGAAAAAACCCACCTGGGACCCGGAAGGTGCCTATTCCGTGCCGTTCATCTGGGGCACCACCAGCGTGGTGCTCAACACCGAGCGCTACAAGGGGCCTGCCGACAGCCTCAAGGTGCTTTACGAGCCACCGGCCGAGCTGCAGGGACGAATCAACATGTTCGACTCGGTCAGCGACGTGGTGGACATGGCCAGCCTGTACCTGAACATTCCACTGTGCAGCGAAGACCCGAAGCAGATGCAACAGATTCTGACCCTGCTCAAGGCGCAGAAACCCTTCGTCAAAACCTACAGTTCCAAGGCCGGTTCGATCCGCGAAAACCTCGCCTCCGGTGAAATCGACATGTCGACCTTCTGGGGCGGCTCGTCGATGCGCGCCCGGGAGATGAAACCGAGCCTGAAATACCTGTACCCGAAAGAAGGTGTGCTGGCCTGGGTCGACAACATGGTCATCCCGACCGGCAGCAAGAACCCGGCAAACGCCAAGGCCTTCATCGCGTTCCTCAGCCAGCCTGAAAACGCGGCGATGACCCAGAACTTCCTCAAGCACCAGAGTCCGATCAAGGGTGTGGAGCCGTTCCTCGACGCGGGCCTCAAGGATGCCCCGGAACTGCACATTCCCGAAGGCACCCAGGTGGTGTTCAGCAAGACCTGCGGCGAAGGCGCGATCCGCCTGGCCGACCGTCTCTGGACCAACCTGATGCGTTGACCTCTACCGCCCCGACGCAATGGCGGGGCGTTTTTCCAGCCGTCTGAAAGGCCGCTTGCAATGAACTCTAATAACATCAGCGAACTGGTCCTGTTGCAGGCCCACGAGCTCGCCGAACGCATCCGCCTGCGCCAGGTTTCCTGCCGGGAAGTGATGCAGACTTATCTTGCCCATATCGAACGCTTCAATCCGAAGATCAATGCACTGGTGAGCCTGCAAGCGCCGCAAGACCTGCTGGCCCAGGCCGATATCCGCGACGCCGAACTGGCGAAAGGTCAATACCGTGGCTGGATGCACGGCCTGCCCCACGCCATCAAGGACTTGTCCCTGACCCGTGGCATCCGCACCACGCTGGGTTCGCCGCTGTACAAGGACTTCATCCCCGAGCGCGACGGCATCATGGTCGAGCGAATCAAAGCGGCGGGCGCGATCATCATCGGCAAGAGCAATACCCCGGAATTCGGCCTCGGTTCGCAAAGCTATAACCCGCTGTTCGGCGCGACCGGTTGCGCCTACGACCCGAGCAAGACCGCTGGCGGCAGCAGCGGCGGTGCGGCGGCGGCGCTGGCGATGCACCTGGTGCCGGTGGCCGACGGCAGCGACATGATGGGCTCGCTGCGCAACCCGGCCGCCTTCAACAATATCTTCGGGTTCCGTCCGTCCCAGGGCCGCGTGCCCTTCGATGACAGTGCCGATCTGTTTATCGACCAACTCGGCTACGAAGGCCCCATGGCTCGCAGCGTGCGCGATGCGGCGTTGCTGCTGTCAGTGCAGGCCGGGGCCGATGCACGGGCGCCGCTGTCGATTGCCGAGCCCGGCAGCGCCTTTGCGGCACCGCTGGATCGGGACTTCAAAGGCACGCGTCTGGGCTGGCTCGGCGACTTCAACGGCTACCTGCCGATGGAAAAAGGCATCCTCTCGCTGTGCGAAAAGGCCTTTGCCGATTTCGAAAGCCTGGGTTGCCACATCGAGCCCGTCCAGTGCGAATTCGCGCCAGAGAAGCTGTGGAGCAGTTGGCGGACATTGCGCCACTGGATGGTCGCCGGCTCGTTGGGCGCGACCTATGCCGACCCGCAAAAACGTGCGCTGTTGAAACCGGAAGCCTGCTGGGAAGTGGAAAACGGCCTGAAACTCTCGGCCAGCGACGTGTTTGCCGCCTCGGTGACGCGCAGCGACTGGTATCGGGCGATCTCCAGGTTGTTCGAAAAATACGACTACCTGCTGCTGCCCAGCGCCCAGGTGTTCCCCTTCGATAAAACCCAACCGTGGCCCACCACCATCGAAGGCGTGACCATGGACACCTATCACCGCTGGATGGAGGTGGTGATTCCCGGCACCTTGTCTGGCTGCCCGGTAGCCAACGTACAGGTCGGCTTCAACGCCAGCGGCCTGCCCATGGGCCTGCAAATCATCGGCAGACACCAGGCCGACTTCGCTGTCCTGCAACTGGCACACGCCTACGAACAGGCCAGCCGCTGGTTCCAGCGCTGCCCTTCACCGCTGCTCAGAGGATAGATTTTGATAAACGGTTGAAAGCGCAGAGAAATATTTTAGATTTATGCTTGACGCATCCCCGTTACCGGTGAATAATGCGCGCCACTTGGCTACATAGCTCAGTTGGTTAGAGCATAGCATTCATAATGCTGGGGTCCGGGGTTCAAGTCCCTGTGTAGCCACCAAGTACTAAAAACGGCTTACCGCAAGGTAAGCCGTTTTTTTATGCCTTGAAAAAATACGCTGCGGTTGCAGGAAATCCTCAACCGCATGCGCGCATCGATCAGACGCCAATGGTCGGCAATGCCGACAACGCCCGCTCCCAGATCTGCCACGTGCGCAACCAGACCATCGCCTGCCAATCGCTATCCGCCGGATAGAACTGCTCCAGCAGATTCAGCTTGATCTCGCGTCCTGCTGCGTCACTCGGATTGCCGTGCAGATGCAGCCAGTGATCATCGCGCAGATGCCGGTGAACGTCCGGCCCCGGGTAAGTCCCACACTCGATGACAAACGGCATCAGCCGTACCTGCGGCAGCGCATCGATCAATGCCTGCGAGGTGTAGCCGGTGGCCGTTGCCGCCACGCCGGTTTCGCTCAGGGTGTCGGCACCGGTCTGCAGGCTGTAGAGCCACGGGCCATAAATCGCCTGCGCATCCGCCAGCGCCGGATAGGCGGACTCGGTGATGGTCAACAACATCGGATGACCGTATTCGCCAGCGCCCGTGTGCAAGTCGAAACACATGGCGACCTCGGCATGGGCTACGTGCATTTGCACGATCTTGTGCAACGTGCGGTTCGACCAGCTCGGCGCCAGCCCGCCGAAAAACAGACCGTCGGGGTGAGCATGCTGACCGCCCTCGACAATCGACATGACTGCCGGCCAGCCGTGCAGGCGAATCTGCTCGTCGAGCAAGGCATCGGCACGATCACGCTCCGGACCTTGCAACTGTGGGCAGGCATAGATTTCATGCAGGGCGTTATAGGCCTGGTTGTCTGGCAGCGGTCGCTGGAAATCCAGGTGATTGCGGTTCAGGTCGATGTTGTCTTCGTTGACCCGGCGCAACCACGCCATGCCCCAAGGGTTGATGGCATGGATCATGACCACGGCGACATCCGCTGGCAGGGAGCGCTTGCCCAACTCCTGCAACCATTTGATCTGGCAGCCCGAGCCGTAGAAGCCTTCGACTCCGTGGGTGCCGCTCAGCGCGATCAACAGGCGCTTGGCGCCCGGATCACCCAAAACCGCCACATCCGTGCCCAGGGACTCACCAAACGGCCCCTTGAGCGGGTGTGGATACTCCGTCAGCGTTGCGCCTGCCGTGGTCGCGGCGGCCAGGAACTGTTCACGCTGGGTGCGATAGCTGGACTGGGTGGGGAACTCGGTTTGCATGTCTGCCTCTTGTTGATTTTCCGGCCTGCCTGTTGGCAACGACCCTACAGAAAATCCCGCTTTTGATGAAGGACAAAAAGGGTCAATGCCGTGGGACCTGGTTTGCGTCCCTCCCGGTCGGCCGATAAAGTCCACTGATCGTAGATCCAACGGACGGAGTACCCCACGTGTTCTCAACCTTTCCATTGCGCCGCTATCGCCTGCCAACCCTGGTTCTGCTCGCCAGTGCCTTGACCCTGGCCGCGTGCCACAACGCTTCGGTGCCGACGCTGCCGCTCGCTCCGGAAAGCGCTTCCGGGTTCCGCACCGACCTGAAAACTCAACATGCCGACAAATACATGGCAGCGGCGGCCAATCCGCTGGCGGCCGAAGCCGGGCGGGAGATGCTGCGCCGGGGCGGCTCGGCCATCGACGCGGCGATTGCGATGCAAGCCGTGTTGACGCTAGTCGAGCCACAGTCTTCGGGCATCGGCGGCGGCGCATTGATCGTCCTCTGGGATGGCAAGGCCGTGCGCACCTACGACGGACGTGAAACCGCCCCGGCCGGCGCCACCGAAAAGCTTTTCCTGCAAGCCAACGGACAACCGATGGGGTTCACCCAGGCGCAGATTGGCGGTCGTTCGGTGGGCACACCCGGCGTGCTGCGCGCCCTGGAACTGGCCCATCAAAAACACGGACGCCTGCCCTGGGCGCAGCTGTTTGAACCGGCCATCCGGTTCGCCGAGCAAGGCTTCGCCATTTCGCCACGCCTGCACCGGTTGATCGCCGCGGATTCGTCCATGCCTCGCTCCCCGGAAATGATGGCTTACTTTCGCAATGCCGATGGCAGCCCAAAAGCCGCCGGCACAAACTTGAAGAACCCGGCACTGGCCGCCGTGTTCAAGCGCATCGCCCATGAAGGCCCGGATGCCCTGTACAAAGGCCCGGTCGCCGAGGAAATCGCGGCCAAGGTTCAGGGGCACGTCAACCCCGGCAGCTTGTCCCTGACCGATCTCGCCAACTACCAGGCCAAGGAGCGCGCGCCGCTGTGCACCGACTACAAGCGCTGGCAGGTCTGCGGCATGCCACCGCCGTCGTCGGGCGGGATCGCCGTGGCGCAGATCCTCGGCACGCTGCAAGCCCTGGAGGCCCGCGATAAACGCCTGGCGCTGGCACCGCTGCAACCGGTCAAGACCACGGCCCCGGCCGGCATCGAACCCGACCCGCAAGCCGTGCACCTGATCTCTGAGGCCGAACGCCTGGCCTACGCCGACCGCGCTCAATACTTAGCCGATACAGATTTCGTCCCCGTGCCGGTCAAGGGCCTGGTCGACCCGGCCTACCTCGCCAGCCGCGCCGCCCTGATTGGTGAACGCAGCATGGGCACGGCCAAACACGGCACTCCGCCGGGTATCCGCGTGGCCTATGCGCCGGACCGTTCGCCGCTGCGGATTTCCACCTCGCAAGTGGTGGCCGTCGATGACGCGGGTGGCGCCGTGTCGATGACCACCACCATCGAGTCGGCGTTTGGCTCGCACATCATGGTTCAGGGTTTCATGCTCAACAACGAGATGACCGACTTCTCGTTCATCCCCGAGGAAAACGGGCAAAAAGTCGCCAACCGCGTCGAGCCCGGCAAACGCCCGCGTTCGTCCATGGCCCCTACCCTGATCTTCGACCGCCAGAGCGGCGAATTCCTCGCCACCGTCGGTTCCCCCGGCGGCTCGCAAATCATCGAATACGTGGCCAAATCCACCATCGGCCTGCTCGACTGGAACCTCGATGCCCAAGCCGCCATCAACCTGCCCAACTTCGGCAGCCGCAACGGCCCGACCGAACTGGAACAGGGGCAGTTCAGCCCGACGCTGATTCAGGCGCTGAAAGACAAAGGGCACAACGTGAGCGAGATCGACATGACCAGCGGGACCCAGGCGATTGTTCGGGTCAAGGACGCCCAAGGCAAAGCGTCGCTGACAGGCGGAGCCGATCCGCGGCGTGAAGGGCAAGCGCTGGGAGATTGAGTCGTACGCGGGGATGAGAAAGGGCTTACCGGTGGGTAGGCCCTTTGTTTATGAGCAAGTCGCTATCGACTGATCTTCAACCCTTGCCGAACCTGGTGCTTTTCCAGCGCCAGCTCGATCAGTCGCGTCACCAGCTCGCTGTAGGTCATGCCGGTGGCCTGCCACAGTTTCGGGTACATGCTGATGCGGGTGAAGCCGGGCAGCGAGTTGATTTCGTTGATCAACACTTCGCCGCTGTCAGTCAGGAACACGTCGACGCGGGCCAGGCCGGAGCAGCCCAGTATCTGGAACGCTTCGACGGCCAGGGCGCGAATGCGCTCGCTGGCCTCGACGCTGATATTGGCCGGCACCACCACTTCAGCCGCCTTGTCGTCTATGTACTTGCTGTCGTAGGAATAGAACCCGCTGCGCACCACGATCTCGCCGCAGCCACTGGCGATGGCGTCTTCATTGCCGAGCACTGCACATTCAATTTCGCGGCCGCTGACGGCAGATTCGATCAACACCTTGGTATCGAAACTCAAGGCCAGCTCCACCGCTGCGCTGTACTCAGCCTCGTCGGTGACCTTACTCACGCCCACGGAAGAGCCCTGATTCGCCGGTTTGACGAACAGCGGCAAACCCAACTTGCCCCGCACCTCGGCAAACCCGGTGCGGGCCGCCGTGGCGCGGGTCAATGTCACGAACGGCGTCACGGCCAGGCCGGCATCGCGCAGCAGGCGCTTGCTGATGTCCTTGTCCATGCACACGGCCGAGCCGAGCACATCGGAGCCGACAAACGGCAAATCGGCCATGCGCAGCAAGCCTTGCAGGCAACCGTCTTCACCGAGGGTGCCGTGGACAATCGGGAAGATCACATCGACGTGGCCGAGCATTTCCTGGCTGGAAGTTTCCACCAGTTGCTGACTGGCCTTACCCGGCACCACGGCCAGTTCGCGGTTGGACTGGTTGAGGGCGATCAGCGCCGGATTTTCCTGATTCAGCAAAAAATTCGAAGGATCGTTGAGGTGCCAGTGGCCTTGTTTGTCGATGCCGATCAGCACCGGTTCGAAGCGTGAACGGTCCAGCGCATCGACGATGTTTTTCGCCGATTGCAGCGACACCTCATGCTCAGCCGAACGGCCCCCGAAAATGATCCCCACGCGCAGCTTGCTCATGACCTGGCCTCACCTGACGAATAGAAAAAAACGACCTGCAGAGAATGCGCCACACAGTGCAGTATTTGCCCTTGGTTTTCTAGCGTACCTGTCGCCTTGCGATCAGAAGACAGGGAGTCGCTGACTGGGTTACCGTGTTGCGCATCGAGCTCAAGACAATCATCACCATGGCCAAGTACCCGCCTCGCAATGACTGGTTCCATCGCGCGCCCGATGTCGGCGGGCTACAGCGTTTCGAGGCGTTTTTTGCCGGCCATGGCTACGATCTTCACCGCCACGACACCTATGCCATCGGCCACACCCTGGCCGGGGTGCAGAGCTTTCAGTATCGCGGTGGCTGGCGTCACAGCCAGCCAGGCGCAACGATCGTGCTGCACCCGGACGAAGCCCACGATGGCGAGGCCGGCACCGAGTCCGGTTTCCAGTACCGGATGATGTACATCGAACCGGCGCTGATCCAGCAGATGCTCGGCGGCCAACCGCTGCCGTTCATCAAGACCGGACTGTCGGACGACCCCCGCCTGTTTGCTGCCACGGGAGCCTTGCTGCGCAGCCTTGATTGCCCGCTCGATCCACTGGAAGAACAGGATGCGTTGTTCGATCTGGCGCAGGCCTTGAGCACGGTTTCCGGTGTGACAGCCAAACGCTCGGGTTTCGATTACGTGGCCGCGCAGCGCGCGCGGGAATACATCCACAGCGCCCTCGATCGCACCGTGACACTCGATGAGCTGGCGCAACACAGTGGCCGGGATCGCTGGAGCCTGTCCCGGGATTTTCGCCTGTTGTTCGGTACCAGTCCCTATCGCTACCTGACCATGCGGCGCCTGGACATGGTCCGCGCGCTGCTGACTCAGGGGCAGACACTGGTCAGCGCCGCGCTGATCGCCGGCTTCACCGACCAGAGCCACATGACTCGGCAATTCAGCAAAACCTACGGCTTGCCACCGGCCCGCTGGCTGAACCTGCAGCGGCGCTGAGCCACGCACAATCGTTCAAGAATCGCGTCGAATTGCTGGCTATCGTGGCCCAGGATCAACCACGAGAGCCCCATGATGAACGCCTACGAAAGCCTGAACTTCGCGGAAAAACTCGCCCGGATCGATTCGCACTGGTCGCCCCGGGTCATCGCCGAAATGAACGACTACCAGTTCAAGGTGGTGAAGCTGCTGGGGGATTTCATCTGGCACGACCACTTCGATACCGACGAAACCTTCATCGTTCTGGAAGGCCAGTTACGTATCGACTTTCGCGATGGCCATGTGCTGGTGAACGCCGGGGAGATGTATGTGGTGCCCAAAGGCGTCGAGCACAAACCCAGCGCGGGGCAGGAGGTAAAACTCCTGCTGATCGAACCCAAGGGCGTGCTCAATACCGGCCGCGAAGGTGGCGAGCGCACGGCCGAGAATGATGTCTGGATTTGAGCGCTGGCCGCCTCACGCCTGCAAGGTCTTGCCGTCCACTGGATCACCAATGGTCAAGAAGTGCCCGCCCGCCACGTGGTGCAAGGTGCGCAAGGCGTCTTGCCCTTCGAAGTGCCAGCGGCCTTCGCTGAACACGCGCTCGTCAGCCTGGGCGGCAATCACTTCAGCCAGGAACAGATCGTACTGCTGGTGGTTGTTCGGCTCCGGCAACAGGCGACATTCCAGCCAGGCCACGCAGCCTTCGAGCATCGGCGCATCAACCGACTGGCCGGTGAACGTCTGTAGATCGTAGGTCTCAAACTTGTCGCGCCCCTGGCCCTGGGTCATCTCCAGGCCGGAGGTCGAACCGACGGTCTGCACAATGTCGGCCTGTGCAGCGCACGGAACGTTCAACACAAACGTGCCCGAGGCTTCCAGCAACTGGCGAGTCCAGGTGGACTTGTCCAGCACCACGGCAATTTTCGGTGGTTCGAAATCCAGCGGCATGGCCCAGGCTGCCGCCATGATATTGCGCTGGCCACCGTGGGCTGCGCTGACCAGCACGGTCGGGCCATGATTGAGCAGACGATAGGCCTTGGACAAGGGAACCGGACGGCGGTGGGGAACGCTCATGGAAGTCTGCTCCTGGATAAAGAGCCGATTGTAGCGCCCACGTAACCCTGTGGGAGCGGGCTTGCTCGCGAAGGCGTCAATTCAGTCACCGCTGGGTTGAATGACACACCGCTTTCGTCGGAACGCCGCCCGGAGCAAGCCCGCTCCCACCAAGAGCTGATCTCAGGTCAGTTGGTGAGTTGATTGGCAAACTGCCCCACCGCGTTGACCACTTTCTGCGCGCCGTCCTGGATCTCGACAATCACCGTACCCGCTTCCGCCGCCAGTGCCAGGCCCTGCTCGGCCTGAAGCTTGCCGTCGGTCATCAGCGCTACGGCGTTGCGCGCCATGTCCTGGTTCTGCCGCACCACGAGGACGATTTCGTCGGTGGCCTGGCTGGTGCGCGAAGCCAGTTGCCGGACCTCATCAGCCACCACGGCGAACCCCCGCCCCTGCTCGCCCGCACGGGCCGCTTCGATGGCTGCGTTGAGCGCCAGCAGGTTGGTCTGCTCGGCAATGCCGCTGATGGTTTTGACAATGGTACCGATCACCAGCGACTGCTCGTTCAGCGCTTCGATGCCATCGCCGGCGGTTTGCATATGCCTGGCCAGGTCGCGCATCACGTCCACGGCCTGGGTCACCACGGCGTTGCCGCGCTGAGCGCTTTGGTCGGTTTGCTGCGAGGTGCTGTAGGCGATGTTGGCCGCCTCGGCGACGGCTTGCTCCTGATTGACCTGATCGGTAATCACCGTGGCGAACTTCACCACCTTGTAGAGATTATTGTTGGCATCGGCCACCGGGTTGTAGGACGCCTCAAGCCAGACCGTACGACCATGGCTGTCGACACGTTTGAAACGGTCGGCCACGTACTCGCCCGCGTTCAGGCGACGCCAGAAGTTATGGTATGCGTCACTGTTGTATTCCTCCGGCAGGCAGAAGGTGCGGTGATGCTTGCCCTTGATCTGCGCCAGGCTGTAACCCATACCGCTGAGGAAGCGGTCGTTGGCGGTCAGCACGTTGCCGTTGAGGTCGAATTCGATCACCGCCGTGGAGCGCACCAGCGCGCCGATCAGGTTCTCGTGTTCGCGGGAGGCCTCGATGGTGCGGGTCAGGTCGCTGGAGAAGATCGAAAAACACTTGATCCGCCCGTCCGCCGAGCGCACCGGTTGCAGGATCGAACGCAACCACGCTTCCTGGCCGGTACCGCGCAACAGACGCACTGCGCCGGCGAAGTGCTCGCCACGGGTCAACGCGTTCTTGAAGCGCAGCTGGAATTCATCGGATTTCACGTGATCCGGGACCAGATCGTCGATGTGTCGGCCAATCAGGTCGCCGCTCTTGTAATGCATTTCGCCAAGGAAGTTCTGGTTGACCGACTGAACCCGCCCGTTGCTGTCGAGGGTCAGCACCAGCATTTCGCTTTCCAGACTTTCCTTCACTTGCTGGAGGCTGGAGAGTTCTTCACGAAGAGCCGACAGCTCCTGCTTCAAGCGTTTATTGAACATGGGAAAGCACCGATGGACAGGGGTAGAAAGCGATATGCAGCCTAACCATCGGCCTTGGAAACATTTTCTTAAGCGTGCTTCAGGCTTGTCCTACAAAAAATAGTTACGACATGCCCGATCAATGCGCGCCAGCCGCAGGACAGCCTGCGATTCTCGGCATCCGCGCACCGAAGTACGCCGCACTGCCCATGCCCACCGCGCCCATCACCGCACTGAACATCACGCAGATCCATGGACTCCACGGCATCAGACCGATCAACAACAGCGGTGTGACACTCGCCCATGCGGCATAGGCAATGTTGTAGGTGAACGAGATCCCCGAAACGAGAATCCGCGCCGGGAACAGGCTGACCATCACCGATGGCACCGCGCCAACTACCCCGCAGGACAGCCCGGCCACCGCATAGGCCAGGCCGATCCAGTCGCCGCCCATGATCAGGCAGGCATACAGCACGCCGATGCCCAGCGGCAGCAGCAGGCTATAGAGCATCACCGTGCGCCAGGCGCCGATGCGATCGACCAGCAGCCCGGCGAGCACGCAGCCGATGTTCAAGAACACGATGCCCAGTGCGCTCAAGGCGAAGGTATGGCTGGCGGTCATGCCAAAGGTTTTCTGCATCATGGTCGGGGTGATGACCACGAACACCACCACGGCCGAGGTCAGCACACAAGTGAGAATCATCGCCGGCAAAATGGCCAGGCGATGCTCGCGCAAGACCGTACGCAGCGGCAGTTCGCCGGCTGCCTCGCGCTGCGCCTGCATGGCCGTGAACACTGGGGTTTCGCTGAGCCAGCGACGCAGCCACACGCCAATCACTCCAAACACGCCGCCCAACAGGAAGGGATAACGCCAGGCGTAATCGAGGATTTCCGCCGCAGTGAACGCCTGCGCCAGGAAGGTCGCGGTCAAAGCACCGATCAGGTAACCGAAGGTCAGCCCCGCTTGCAGGAAACCCAGGGCATAGCCGCGATGGGCGATGGGCGCGTGCTCGGCGACGAATACCCAGGCACTGGGTACCTCACCGCCCACCGCCGCGCCTTGGAGGATGCGCAGGGCCAACAGCAGCAAGGGTGCGAAATAGCCGATTTGCGCGTAGGTCGGCATGATCCCGATCAGCAGACAGGGCAACGCCATCATCAGGATGCTCAGGCTGAAGACTTTCTTTCGCCCCAGACGGTCGGCGAAGTGCGCCATCAGGATGCCCCCCAGCGGTCGCGCCAGGTAACCGGTGACGAAGATCCCGAAGCTTTGCAGTAATCGAAGCCACTCGGGCATTTCCGGCGGGAAGAACAACTGGCTGAGGGTCAGGGCGAAAAACACGAAGATGATGAAGTCGTAGATTTCCAGCGCCCCGCCGAGAGCGGCGAGCCCCAGGGTTTTGTAGTCCGAGCGGCTGAACGGCGTCGGGCGCGAATCGGTGTTAGTCATGAAAAGAACTCTGGCACAGGCAAAAACCAAGGCGCCCATGGTCTACGCAAATGCACCGGCGGACAACCCGTTAGACCAAAGTCCCATAGCCACGAAACAGCCCCGCAAAAATCCTCGGCTTGAATTAATGTTGGCGCCTGTCCAGACGGGCGGTTACTGCCCCGAAGACCACTACAAACATAATAAATCCGAGGTACCCCCCGTGGCCGCTGATATCGAAGATAGCCGCTCCGCCCGCTTTGCCCTGCGCTGTTCAAGTTTTGCCGAACGCTGGTTTCCCGACTCCTGGGTGTTTGCTGCCCTGGCGGTGATTATCGTGGCCCTGGCCACCATGGCGATGGGTGCCAAGCCCACCGATGCCGCGGTGGCGTTCGGTGACGGCTTCTGGAGCCTGATCCCGTTCACCATGCAGATGGCGTTCGTGGTAATCGGTGGTTACGTGGTCGCCAGTTCGCCACCGGCGGTGAAGCTGATCGACCGCCTGGCGAAAATCCCAAAAAACGGCCGCTCCGCCGTGGCCTGGGTGGCGCTGATTTCCATGGTTGCTTCGCTGCTGAACTGGGGTCTGTCGCTGGTGTTCGGCGGTTTGCTGGTGCGCGCTCTGGCCCGCAGAACCGATCTGAAGATGGACTACCGCGCCGCCGGTGCCGCTGTCTACCTGGGCCTCGGCGCGGTTTGGGCCCTGGGCCTGTCATCGTCCGCTGCGCAATTGCAGGCCAACCCGGCCAGCCTGCCGCCGTCGATCCTGTCGATCACCGGGGTGATCCCTTTCACCCAGACGATCTTTCTTTGGCAGTCCGGTGTGATGTTGCTGGCTCTGATCATCGTTTCACTGATCGTTGCCTACGCCACCGCCCCCGGCCCGAACTCCGCGCGAGACGCCAACGCCTGCGGGATCGACCCAAGCTTCAACCTGCCACCGCTGCAACCACGCACCCGCCCCGGCGAATGGCTGGAACACAGCCCGCTGCTGACGATTCTGCTGGTGCTGCTGGCAGCCGGATGGCTGTTCCATGAGTTCTCGACCAAACCGGCCATCAGCGCGATTTCCGGGCTGAACACCTACAACTTCCTGTTCATCATGCTGGGGGCGCTACTGCACTGGCGTCCGCGCAGCTTTCTGGATGCCGTGTCCCGTGCGGTACCGACCACCACCGGTGTGTTGATCCAGTTCCCGCTGTACGGCTCGATCGCCGCACTGATGACTACGGTCAAGGGTGCCGATGCGCAGACCCTGGCGCACCACATCTCGACCTTTTTCGTCAGCATTGCCTCCCACGACACCTATGCCCTGCTGATGGGGGTGTACTCGGCGATCCTCGGCTTCTTCATTCCGTCCGGCGGCGGCAAGTGGATCATCGAAGCGCCGTACGTGATGCAGGTGGCCAATGACCTGAACTATCACCTGGGCTGGGCCGTACAGATCTACAACGCCGCCGAAGCCTTGCCGAACCTGATCAACCCGTTCTACATGCTGCCGTTGCTGGGCGTACTGGGGTTGAAGGCGCGGGACCTGATCGGCTTCTCGTTCGTACAGTTGCTGGTGCACACGCCGCTGGTGCTGTTTCTGCTGTGGGCACTGGGCACGACGCTGGCGTATACGCCGCCGGTGATGCCGTGAACCAAGTGGTGGTAATGGCATAGAACCCTGTGGGAGCGAGCTTGCTCGCGATGGCAATGTCACTGACATATTGATGCTGAATGTGCCGGCGCCATCGCGAGCAAACCCGCTCCCACTGTGGTTTCTCCCACATTAAGAGTGCACGTTGCCTGACAGCTTTTTACCTCCCCCCTCTAGACCAACCGCCGCCTGCGGTTTCAGTATGTAGCACCCACGCCAACGGGAAACCACGCTGAAAAGGATCTGAGCATGCTAAAACTTGCAGGACTGACTCTCGCAGCCGTCACCCTGAGTGCCGCTGCCCACGCCGATGTCGCCCTGAAACTGGGCAGTACCGAACGCGTTACCCGTCTCTTCGCCTATCCCAACAACTGCAACGTGATCTGCTTTCGCAACTGGACACTTGAACAGACCGTCGAGCATTACCTGACCCAAAGCGTGCAGCGTGATGGCTACACCGGGGCGAAGGTTCTGATCAAGACCGATAACAATCAGCTTTACGCCGAAATCAGCGGCGTACCCAACGGCTATGAAAAGCCTCTGGCCGCGCTGCTCGACGCCGGTGACCTGGCCTACAACGGCGCCAGCAAACTGAATGCCGATGGCAAGTGGGCGTATAGCTGGTACCTGTTCCTGCCGTTGGGCATGGCCCTGGAAAACCGCAAAAGCGTCGAACTGCTGCACTTCCCGCCAGACTATTCGCTGACCCAGGCCCAGGATTACCTGAGGTCCGCCACTACGGATCGCTGGGCCACGCTGCTGACTGCCAACGGCATCCCGGCCGGGCAGACGCCGGGCTACCAGACAATCATCGACATCGCCCCGATTGCCGCGCCGTCCAACGCGGGCAAAGACCTCGAAGGCGTCTACGGCTACTTCAAGGATTACCAGACCACCATGGTCAAGGAAGTCAGCCTGAACGCCAGCGGCGCAGCCCTGCCGATGGTCGCCTTCGGCGCACCGGTGCGTAACTGGATCAAAGAGCAATACGGGCAGACGGTGAACGTGTTGGGCCTGGTCCAGATCACCCCGGACAACGGCGTGAAAGTCCCCGTGCTGGGCTCCAACCATCCGAGCTACATTTGGTATGCCGCCGATCCGGCAAGCTACACCGGCAGTGACGCCCAGGCCAAGGCCGATGCGGCAGGCCTGAAAGTCATGGGTCAGGATTTGAGTGCTGCGTGCTGGCAGGCCGCCATGGGTCGCCAACCGGACAGCAATCCGGACGTTGAGCTCAATACCTGCAGGCAAACCTGGCAAGTGGCCCAGAAAGAAAAAACCTGCGAGCTGTTCTACACCTCGATCCGCAACCTGTCGCCCCAACAGGCTGTGGGCAAATGCGCGACAGCTTCGATCGTGTCCCAGCTCAAGCAGCTCAAGGCTCCGGCGCCAGCCACGGCGAAACCTGCTCCGCCGTTGTAACCCGATGAACGGCGAAAAAATCTGTCACTTATGACAGTAGACCGCCCGTGGTATCTGCGAGAGGCTTGGGCTGAACCCATGTGCTGCTGTGCTGACAGGACCGTCGGTGCAAGGAAGTCGCAGCACCCAGCAGACAGGGATTGTTATGAAAGCTCACGCCCCTCAACGAAAGCGCCCACAACCGCCGCAAGGTGTTTACCCCTTTTCGGAGCTGCCCGTTCGCTTGGGATTTCCCTCCCTGGCCGACTTCGAAATCATTGAAAACGCCAAGGGCGAAGCCACGGGTATTGCCGCACGGCGCGAATTCCCGCGAATCACCCGTATCTGCCGGGCGTCGGGGCATTTGCTGCCCTACCGCTGCCGGCATACCCGCCAGCTCGCCCCGGGCATACACGTCTACGACCCGCGCTTCTGCGGACTGTTGCGACACTCCTGCGACCCCAATGTCTTTCTGGACTTGAGCGAGTTGTGGATATGGGCGCTGAAGGACATCAGCAAGGGGGACTGGCTGACCATGGACTTCGCCGCCACCGAAGACAAACTGCAACGCCAATTTGCCTGCCAGTGCGGCTCATACGAGTGCCGTGGCTGGATTACCGGCTACGACGAGTCGCCAAACGCCGACGGCCAGGCGTTTCTGCAACGCTGGCGTCGGCAACGTCATTATTGACGGGTATTACTGAGGGTCGACCGGACGCAGGCGGTACTGCGGCGGCAGTTGCTCGAAGCCGCTGATGGTGGTGTTCAGGCTTTTCCAGCGACCGTCCTTGATGCCGTAGATGCAACCGTGGACCGACAGGCTCTGCCCGCGGTGCCAGGCATTTTGCACAATGCTGGTATGGGCGACGTTGGCCACTTGCTGAATCACGTTGAGTTCGCAGAGGCGGTCGACCTGTTCCTCTTCGGTGGCCAGTTTGGCCAGCTCTTCGCGCTTCTCGTAGTAGAGATCGCGAATCGAACGCAGCCAGCCGTCGATCAGGCCGAACTGGCGATCCTGCATCGAAGCGCGCACACCGCCGCAACCATAGTGGCCGGTGACAAGGATGTGTTTGACCTTGAGCACATCGACCGCGTACTGAATCACCGACAGGCAGTTGAGGTCGGTGTGCAGCACGACGTTGGCCACATTACGGTGTACGAACAGATCGCCCGGCAGCATGCCGACGATCTCGTTGGCCGGCACCCGGGCGTCGGAACAACCGATCCACAGGAACTCTGGGGTCTGTTGGCGAGCCAGCTTGGCGAAGAAGTCAGGATCTTCCTCCTTGATCGCAGCGGCCCAACGCTCGTTGTTATCAATCAGATCTTGTAATTCGTTCATGCTTTGAAGCCTCAAGAATGATGCGCAGCTTTGACTGACAACCGTCCGTCGGGGTCACGCGCGAAAATGCAGATGCTCTCCTGATCCGGAACACGGGGCTCCATGCCGGTGGAATTCTCGGTAGCCACGGGGGTCAACCGTAGTAGGGACTACAGTATGAGGAATTGCCATGAATGATTCACGACGTCCGTACGATGCGGTGCAACCGGAACCCGTCGATGACAACGAAGACCGCATGGGCTCGGTGCGTGAGCTGGATTTCGACGCCGAAGAACCCAGCGCCAGAATCGGTGACGAACTACCGGAAAAGGAGCGCGAGCAACTGCTGCCGCGCCAGCGCGGACGTGAAGCGGGCCTGACCGCTGCCGCGACCGGTGACCATCAACCTACCGATGACGATCTGAGCCCGGAAACCCTGATCCGTGAGGACGGCGCCCGGGATGCCCATGAGGCGGGCAATGATAGCCGTGCGGATTGGGACCTGAGCATCGTCGATGAGGACGATATCGGCGGTGGCAATGGCCTGGATGAGGCTGAACTGGCTCAGCGCGATCCGATGGACGGCAAGCGATAATTTTTTAGTGCCAGTTCAGCCGCCTTCGCGAGCAAGCCCGCTCCCACAGGGGGAATGCATTCCAAATGTGGGAGCGGGCTTGCTCGCGAAGCTTTTGAGGCTCAATCCACCAAAGTGCAGGCCATGACCACCGCATCTTCGCGCCCGCCCACCGCCGGGTAGTAATCCCGACGCCGGCCGATCTCGTTGAAACCATATCGCTCATACAGCTTGAACGCCGCGGTATTGCTGTCGCGCACTTCCAGGAAACACTCCCGGGCGTCGGCCTTGTAGGCAATCGACATCAAATGCTCAAGCAAGGTCAGCCCCAGGCCCCGGCCCTGGTTTTCCGGCTTGACCGTAATGTTCAGCAGGTGCGCCTCGTCGAGGATGATCTGCACCACACCGTGGCCGACCTGTTGCTGACCTTCGAACATCAGCCAGATCTGATACTTGCCCAGGCCATCGAGGAAAATCCCGCGGGTCCAGGGATGGCTATAGGCCGCATATTCGATTTTCAGTACAGCTTCCAGGTCCGCCTCGGTCATCGGGCGAAACGATACAGCGTCACTCATTCGATTCTTTCCAGCGCGCCATCAGCCGACGCATGGCTTGCCAGACATCAGCCTTACGCTGTGGCTCTTCCATTAATAATTCCAGGCCCGGCACCGCCCAGGCCGAGCCCAGGCCTTCGATCTGCAATTCGCGATTGAACGCCTCGGCATCCGCTTCGCCGGCAAATCGCACCGCAGGCAAGCCGATCAGCCACAAGCAGGCGCAGGGCGTTTCTTCCATGCGCACCGAGAGAAAACCTTGCACGAAGTCGCGGGCCGCTTCCGGGCCCTGATCCATCGTGCCACGCACCAACAACGGCCAACGCACCGGCTCACCGACGATCTGCGGACTGTCCGGCAGACCGGCGGCGCGCAGCATGTCCTTGAGCAGCAGGTAGGCAGGATCGCGAGTCTGGAAGGATTCACCTGTGGGTAACTCCACCAGCAGCAGGCAACGCCCGGCCCGCAATAATTGCAGGGCGAAACGCGGGGGCGGCACGATGGGTGCCTTGACCACGGCTGGCGTCTCTTCGGCCTCTTCCACCGGTTTGGCGCCGGTGCGGGTGCTGGCCAGCGATGGCCGTGGCACCTCGATCTTCACCCGCTCGGCCGGTTTGACCACAGGCGCCACGGGCGTATCGGCCACAACAGCGGGCACGACAGGCGCGACCACAACCGGCTCGGGAATCTCCAGCAGCTCGGGCCGCGACGGCGCGGCAAAGGGCAATTCGGTGCGCGGCAGCCAGTTGACCACCTGCATGGCGGCCAGATAAGCGCGACGACGGGACTCGATAAGCAAAGGTCGGCCACTTGTGGATAACTAAAGTGCGCTGATTCTACCGCCGTTCGCTGAAGATCGCCCGCAGTTGATCGATGCACCTTACCGAAAAGAAGGCGACAGTCCGTCCCGAGAGTGAATCGCATTGCCCCCGATGCAGTACAATCGCGGCTTTTAATCGCCAACCAGCCGGCCATTCCGATGATCGAACCCAAGCGCGTCTTGCGCGCCCTCGCTGAACACTGGGCACTTCTGGAGCCACTGTGCGAGCACTTCGACCAAGGCACACTGAGCCTGAACGAACTGCGCACGCAACTGGCCGCCCAGCAACTCGACAGTACGCCGCAGGACATCACCAGCCTGCTGGATGTGTGGATTCGCCTCGACATCCTGGTTCCCGTGGCCAAAAGCCCGAACCGTTTCGAGCTCAATGCGCAGATTCACGACTTCCTCGCCTATCTGCGCCGTGAACACCGTCTGGGCCTGTGCCTGGAGATCGAAGCCTACCTGCGCCACCTCGAGCGTCTGGCCGGTTATATCCAGGACGCATTCGATATCCGCGACGGCAACGACCTCGCCCGCCAATTGCGCCTGCTCGACATGCGCGTGCGTGACGTGCTGAAAAAACTCGATAACGACGAACAGGCACTGGTGGCCGTCGCCGAACGGGCGAAAACCAGCGACCGGCAGATTCCGTTGCGCCAGCGTTATGCTGAAGTGCTGGCGACCTGGGACGAATACGTAGAGCCAATGATTGATCTGGTGAACGCCGACGGCGCCTTCGAACAAGGCGTGCGCAAGGTCGAAACCGTCCTGCTGAAGATGCTCAGCGAACAGCAGCGCCTCGGCCACCTGGTCGACGACGACATGTTGCTGCGCACCCACGCGCGCATCCTCGAAATGCAGACCAGCGCCCAGCTGACCCTGCGTCACGCCCGCGAGCTGCTGCTGCCGCTGCGCGAAGAAGCGCGCCGGCACAACGCCGTGACCCGTGGCGCCGCATTGGCCCTGTCGATGATCCGCCGCAAAGGCATCGACGCCGTGCCGCAAGCGGCGATGCCGATGTTCACTCGCCCACAGAGCACCTTCCTCGGCAGTGCCAGCCAGGTCGAAGCCTACGTTTATGCCTTGGCCCGCTTCGAACCGAAACCGGCGCGCTTCCCCAAGGCTCACAAGACCCAGAAAGGCGAAGCGCCACGGGCGCCACGCACCGTTCGGGAAATGCTCGAGCGCTGCGAAGACGCCCTGCCGATGCCGGACCTGATGACCTGGCTGCTGGAGCAGGAACCGGACGGCGCCACCGACGAATTGCTGTACTGGTTCTCGCGCCTGTCGCGGGAAAAACGCTTCAAGCGCGAGCGCCTGGAACGTCGCGAATACCATACTCACGAGCACCAGGTCAGCCTGCGCTCCTTCGCCCTGCTCTCGGTCAGCGACACCGCCGCCGAGGATTCTGCGAGCACTCCCTATGCATCTTGATCTATCCGAACTGTCCCAGCTGGCGCCGATCTTTCGCGAGCTGTTCAAGGGTTATCACGTCAGCCGCCGCGATCCGGAGCTGTACGCGCAGTTGTCGAACTTCCAGGACCAGTACCGCACGCTGTTCAAGGCCCTGGGCTTTGAACTGGTCTGCGACACCCGTGGCTTCTACTACTTCGTGCCGGACCTCGCGGCGGCGGCGGTGAACAAGACCGCCCAGCGTCTGGCGCTGTTCACCTTTATCCTCGTCGAGCACCTGGCCGATCAAGGCCGCGACCCGATCGCCGTGCTCGACGGCGGCAGCCTCGGTCGCGATGAATTGCCGTCGCTGCTGGAAAAGTACCGCGACCTGTTCATCCAGGCCGAAGTGCAGACCCAGGACGAGCTCGAAGAAAAGATCATGCGCCGCATGACCCAGCTCGGTTTCGCCAGCGAAGAGAACGGCGTCTACCGTTTCCTGCCGCCGATGCACCGCTTCCTCGATGTGTGCCTGTCGGTGCAACAGGACCGCGATCTGGCCGCCAGCCTGCACAGCGTCCTGCCGTTGCCGGTACCGGTGCTGATCGACGAAGACAGCGACGAAAAGCTGTTGCAGACCGATGACCCGCTCGACCTCGCGGGTTTTGAAGACGAAAGCGAAGAAGACGCACTGGCCCGCGCCATCGCCGAAGAACAGGAGCTCGACGCATGAGCAAGGAACGTTACGGCATCCGCCGCTTTGCCCTTTTGAACACCGCCGGCTACAGCCTCGGCCTGTTCCCGCTGGAAGAGCCGCTATCGGTATACGGCGCCAACAACCTGGGTAAATCCGCCTCGATCAACGCCCTGCAGTTCCCGATCCTGGCGCGCATGTCGGACATGAGCTTCGGCAAGTACAGCCTGGAGCAGTCCCGGCGCTTCTACTTCGCCTCGGACACCAGCTACATCCTGGTGGAGGTGAACCTGCCCCACGGCCCCCACGTGATCGGTGTGGTCGGCCGCGGCCCGGGCGGCGGCTTCGGTCACCAGTTCTTTGCCTATGCCGGCAAACTGGACCTGGCCCACTACCAGAAAAACGACACCTGCCTGCGCCAGAAAGAACTGTTCACCAACCTTGAGCGCGAAGGCCTGAAAGCCTACGAACTCAAGCCGGACGAACTGCGCCGCCTGCTGGTTGGCGGTCACACTTCGATCCCGCTGGACCTGACGCTGATCCCGCTACGCTCCACCAGCGAGCAGAGCCTGAAGACCTTCCGCGCCCTGTTCATCAACCTGCTGCACATGCGCGAAATCACCGCGGCCAAGCTCAAGCAGCTGTTCCTCGATGCCTTCGAGCACAGCCTGCGCTCCGGCAGCGTCGACTACATCGCCGCGTGTGAAGAAGCGTTCCGCGATGTACGACGCATGGAGCAGGACTACAACTCGCTGGTCGCCGCCGGCCCGCTGGTCGAAGCCCTGGCCAACGGCGTGAAGCAACGCGACATTCTGCGCGGCAAACTGCACCGGATCTCACCGCTGCTCGACTCCTTGCTCGGCACCTGGTCGGACTACGCCAGTGCGCGCAAGGAAGAGCTGACCATTCAGGCCGAGCACTACCGCAACGAGCAGGATGCCCTGCAAAACGACCAGCGCGGTGGCACCCAGGAACTGATGCGTCTGGAACGGGAAATCACCGGCATCCAGCGCTGGCTCGGCGAATTGTCGGTGCTCAAGCATCGCTTTGCCCTGGTCGATGACGTCAAGGTGCTGGAGCAGCAGCTGCTGGCCGCCAAGGACGCTCACGATGAACTGGCCGGTGCGCTGGCACAGTCCCGCCAGTTCAGCGCCGAAGACCTGGACGAGCGCCTGCGCGACCTGGAAAAACGCCTGAAGTCGGTCAAGCAGCAGCTCGATCACGCCGACAACAACAGTTATGCCCGCCTGCGGGAAGAATTCTCGCAGCAAGACGTCGAACGCCTGATGCGCCTGTTCAACAGCGCACTGTTCAGCCTGCCGCTGGGTGAACACGGCATCACCCTCGACGACGACGGCGAGTGGGTCAAATCCGTGGAGCTGATCCTCGACGGTTTCAAAGGCGAACGCTTCGAAGTGCCGGGCCTGTCCATCGACATCTCGCACATCGAACCACCGGCGCTGCAGGCCTTGGCTGACCGCGCAGCCCTGCGCGACCAGAAGGAGCGCCTGGACAAAGAACTCAAGCAACTGAAGACCCAGCAGGCCGTGGCGGCCGACCGCGCCGCGAGCAAGACCCAGACTGAAGTGCTGTACCAGCAAGTGCTGGATGCGCAGAAAGCCCTGGAGGATTTCCGTCGCGCGCAAACCCTGAGCGCCGAGGAAGGCGACAAGCTGGAACAGATGGCGCAGATGGAAGCCGCACAGGACGAATTGAAGCGTTCCAGCGATGCCTTTACCGAGCGCGTCCAGCAACTGTCGGCCAAGCTGCAGCTGGTCGGCCGGCAGATCGGCGACATGGAAGCCAAGCAACGCACCCTCGATGACGCCCTGCGCCGCCGTCAGTTGCTGCCCGCGGACCTGCCGTTCGGCACACCGTTCATGGACCCGATCGACGATTCCATGGACAACCTGCTGCCACTGCTCAACGACTATCAGGACAGCTGGCAAGGCCTGCTGCGGGCCGACGGCCAGATCGAAGCGCTGTACGCCCAGGTACGCCTCAAGGGCGTGGCCAAGTTCGACAGCGAAGACGATATGGAGCGTCGCCTGCAACTGCTGATCAACGCCTATGCGCACCGTACCGACGAAGCCCTGACCCTGGGCAAGGCTCGCCGTGCCGCCGTGACGGACATCGCCCGGACCCTGCGCAACATCCGCAGCGACTATGACAGCCTCGAACACCAACTGGCACTGTTCAACCGCGAGATCAACAAACGCCAGGTCTCCAACCTGCAAAGCTTCCGCATCGTGCTCGCACCGAACAAGGAAGCGCTCAAGCACATCGACCAGATCATTCACAGCGCAGGTCAGTACGAAGAAGGCGAAACCCTGTCGGTCTTCGATCTGAGCCAAAGTGCCGAGCAGGACAACAAGAACGAAGAGGCCAAGGAATACCTGGCGCGGCTGGTGGCGGCCAACCACAACCAGCTCGGCCTCAAGGACTTGTTCGAACTGGCGTTCGAGATCACCAAGGTCAACGGCCAACCGGTGATCCACACCGACATCGACGGCGCGGCGTCCAACGGCACCACCATGACCATCAAGGCATTGACCAACATGTACTTGTTGCTGCACTTGATGGACCGTGACCAGGCCGGTCGCGTACGCCTGCCGTACTACCTCGACGAGGCGGCGGACATCGATGAGAAGAACCAGGCCGCATTGCTGGAAACCAGCCTGCAACTGGGCTTCGTGCCGATCCTGGCGAGCGTGAAGCCGCAGGTCTGCGCCAGTGTCGCCATCGACCTGGAAGGTGGCAGCGGGCCGGCTGGCATCTACATCGATGAGGCGGACTGGAAGTACATCCGTCGTCACGATCAGGTAAGGGCGACGATCAACGAACAAGCGGATGAACCGGAGCTGGATGCGGTCTGAGGCTTGAATCGAAGGCAATAAAAAGGCCGCGGTCCAATGGATCGCGGCCTTTTTCATAGGTGTGTCATTTAGCTTTGCAGTGAACTTCAGGGCCTCTTCGCGGGCAAGCCCGCTCCTACATTTGATCGCATATCTTCAGGAACAACCCAGTCCCCCTGTGGGAGCGGGCTTGCCCGCGAAGGCGTCATCACTGACGCCACATAACCCTCCGACTATTTACCGAGGGAGATCTTCGGCGCCCAGCCCAGCCACTCCTCTTCGAACTTGTCGAACAGCGCGAACGTCTGCTCCGGTCGCGCCGGGCTACCCATGCGCTCGCCATCCGGCGTGGCAAAGGCGACACCACCCTGAATCATCGTCTCCAGTGATTCAGTACGCACCGTTGCACCTTTGAACAGGCCGACATCGAAGTCGAAACCGCTGGTGTTCCAGAATCGTGTACCGCTGCGTACCAATGGCGCGTACTTCGGCTCGATCAGGATATGGATCAGCACGCGATCAGCGGTCTGGCCCAGTTCATAACTGGTCACCTTGCCCACGGTGATTTCGCGATACGTCACCGGCACCCCGGCCTTCAGCGAACCGCGACGTGCCGCGCTCAGCACCAGACTCAATCCCGCTTCCTGCTTGGCAGTTTCGGGCGCGGCGGCCAAAACGACAAAGTTCTTCTGCGGTCCCAGGTTCTTCGGCGCCGGTTGTACCTCGATGTATTGCCCGGTCACCAGGGTTTCGAGGTTGGACGTCTTGATCAGGCCCAGTTCAGGCTTGACCACCCAGAACTGACTGCCGACCCGGGCAATGCGCTCTGGCACTTCGGTAATCCGCGCGGTCAACAGCACCGATTGCAGGTCCTCGCTGAGATCAACATCCTCCACCTTGCCGACATCCAGCCCCTTGAAACGAATCGGAGTGCCGGTACGCAGGCCATCAGCGCGATCGAGCTTGAGCGTGATGACTTCGCCCTTCTGCGTAGCGTCTTCATGGTTCGCGAACAGACGGAAACGTGGAATACGCTTCTGCAACGGGGCGTTGTCCTGCGGGGTCTCGAAGGCAATGCCGCCGGCCATCAAGCTCTGCAATGACTCGCTTTTAACCTGGACCCCGCCGGTCAGTCCGCCCGTGAGGGTGATGCCACTGGCGTTCCAGAAGCGCGTCGAGGCGTTGACCAGGCCTTCATATTCCTTCTCGATGTGTACGCCAATGATCAGTTGTTTCTTTTTGCGGGAGAACTGATAGCTCTGTACGGAGCCGACTTTGACCTGCTTGTAGAGAACCGGGCTGCCGACTTCCAGCGAACCGAGGTTTTCCGTGAACAAAACAAGGTGCAGGCCCGGTGCACGCAGATCCAGCGGCGGTGCCTTGGCCCGGGCTACAAACTCCCGCTGTGGCGCCGAACCCTTGTCGCCAGGCCGTACAGCGATGTAGTTACCTTTGACCAACGCCTCGAGACCGGTAATCCCCGCCAGGGAAATCGACGGCTTCACCACCCAGAACTGAGTGCCTTCGACCAGGTAATCCTCGGCCAATGGGTCCATCGTCAACTCGGCGGTTGCGCCAGACAGATCCGCATCGACCTTCAGCGTTTTCAGGCTGCCCACCTGAATACCCTTGTACATCACCGGTGTGCGACCGGCCTGCAAGCCGTCGAAATCACTGAGCTTGACCTTCACCCGGATACCGGCGGCGGCGGCGTCAAAGTCTTCATAGAGTCTGAACGGCAGGCTCGGATCGGTAGGCGGACTGTCCTTTCGGTTTTCGGGTGTGGCGAACGCAATACCACCGGCGACGATGCTGGCCAGGGACTCACTGCGGACCTTCACACCCGACAGATTGGCGTCGATGCTGATGCCGCTGGCATTCCAGAAGCGTGTGTGTTTGCGCACCAGTTTGGCGTAAGTCGGCTCAATGAAGACCTTGAGCTCGACAGTGTTCTGGTCCTCGGACAATACATAGCTTTTGATCTGGCCCACTTTGATCTGTTTGTAAAACACCGGACTGCCACGGTTCAGCGAGCCCAGGCGGTCGGCCTTGATAGTCAAGTGCAGACCGGGCTGGGCATCGGAGAGCGGCGGTTCCTGGGCCAGGGCCTTGAACTTGCGGACCGGCTCGCCTTCCCCCGGGCTGATGGCGACATAGTTACCTGAAACCAGCGTCTCGAGACCGGTAATCCCTGCCAGCGTCACGCTCGGCTTGACCAGCCAGAAACGCGTGCTGGTTCGCAGGTATGGCTCTACGTCCTTGTTCATTTCGATGCTGGCGATCACGCCTTTGGAATTGCCTTCGTCATCGAGCTTGAGGCTTTTGACCTTGCCGACCGACATGCCTTTATAGACAACTTCGGTCTTGTTGGCCTGAATGCCCTCGCCGCTCTCAAAACGCACCTGAATCTCGATACCGGTCTCGTTATAGGCACGCCAGCCGAGCCAGCCGCCGATGATCAAGGCGATCAGGGGCAACACCCAAATGGCAGACCAGTTCGAAGCCGGTCGGGTTTTCGCTACAGGCAAATCAGTCATGGTCGTCGTCCGACTCCGTGTTATCCCAAATCAGTCGGGGATCAAAAGTTACCGCGGCAAGCATCGTCAGAATCACCACCGTGGCGAAAGCGATGGCGCCAAGATTGGCTTCGATGCTGGCAAGCCGCCCAAAATTCACGACCGCCACGAGGATGGCAATCACAAAGATATCGAGCATCGACCAGCGGCCGATGAATTCAATGAAACGGTACATCCAGATACGCTGGCGAGCCGAAAGGGGCTGACGGCGCTGCACGGAAAACAGCAGCAGAGCGATGCCCACCAGCTTGAACGTGGGCACCACGATACTGGCGATAAACACCACGGCCGCAATGGGGAACATTCCGTAGTGCATCAGTTCGATCACACCTGCCATGATCGTGCTCGGCGCACCTTTGCCCAAGGAGTTCACGGTCATGATCGGCAGCAAATTGGCCGGTATGTAAAGAATGGCGGCGGTAATCAGCAATGCCCAGGTGCGCACCAGGCTATTCGGGCTGCGGGCGTGTACCAGCGCCCCGCAGCGCGTACAGACTTGCTCATCGGTATCAGCTTCCTGCCGGTTCAATTCATGACATTCCTTGCAAATCAGAATGCCCGCATCAATCGCCCGCATGGGCATCCTCTCCTGATAACGCTTGCCAGATCTGGTGTGGAGACATTACGACCTCCAGCCAGACTTGAATCAGCAACAAACCAATGAAGCACACCAGGCCGAGGCCTACGGTGATGGCTGCCATATCTGCCAGTTTTACGATCGCCACCAGTACGCCCATGAAGTAAACCTCGAGCATCCCCCATTCGCGTATATGGTGATAAATGCGATAGAGCAGCAAGCCGTAGCTGCGTCCGACATCAAAACGGATACTCAACAATACGGTCAGTTGGCACAGCAGCTTGAGCAGCGGGATCCCCATGCTGCACAGGAATACAATCACTGAAACGCTTTGCATACCCGTGTCAAAAAGGGCGACAACGCCGCTCCAGACAGTGTCTTGCGAAGACTGCCCGAGTAGATTGAGCTGCATGATGGGTAAAAAGTTCGCCGGAATAAACAACAACAAGGCGGCTATGACAAGGGCGAGACTGCGCTGTACGACATTGTACCGATTGGCATAAAGCTCGTAGCCACAGCGCGGACACATGGCTTTTTCGCCATGGGCGAGTTCGGGTTTACGCATGAGCAAGTCGCACTCATGGCAGGCAACCAGATTTTCCAGTGGTATTTCTGACAGCTCTTTGGCGTCAACCGAATCCGGCATAAGCGCTCTGACTCTGAAAAAGTTGGACCTATTCTAGTGTCCCGGGACAAAAATAACTGCGCCAATTTGTGCTTGATTGATCGTGCTTTTTCTACGACAAAAACAAAACCCCTACCTGCATACGCAGATAGGGGTTTCGGAATTTAATCTTGACGATGACCTACTCTCACATGGGGAAACCCCACACTACCATCGGCGATGCATCGTTTCACTGCTGAGTTCGGGATGGGATCAGGTGGTTCCAACGCTCTATGGTCGTCAAGAAATTCGGGTACTGAGTCGTGGCCAGTCGGCCTCGCTTCAGCAAATTGGGTATGTGACAGCTTTCGGTGTTTTGCAAGAGTCGAACTTTCGGTTCTTTCGTCTTCACACACCGCAATCTGATGCTCTTTCGAGTAAGCAAATTGCTTGGGTGTTATATGGTCAAGCCTCACGGGCAATTAGTATTGGTTAGCTCAACGCCTCA
>NZ_JAGYGG010000059.1:0-21336 GCF_019947335.1 Pseudomonas sp. BF-R-24 | reverse complement strand
GTCTATCAGTCAACGTAGATGTCGAATGTTAAACCGCTTTCGCGAGCAAGCCCGCTCCCACAAGTTCTGTGGAAAATCAGTGTTTCTGTTTGTCCTCAGGCACCGACAAATCGTGCAAATGCCGACGGGACAGCGCCAGAAAGCGCGGGGTCGGCCCAATGTCTTCGTACAGCGGATCGCCTTCTTCATCGGTGGCGACCACGGTCGTGCCCTTGACGTACGGGAAGCTTCTTTCCAGCTCTTCCAGTGCGGCGCCGATCAGATCGCCGAGCAGTTCTTCAGGATGCCGCTTGGGATACATCTCGACGAGCGCGGCCAGGCGTGCGGCAGACTCCACGTCCAGATGAATCGAGTAGCCGGTGTCGGTCAGGCGTCCTTTGGCGTTTTCTTCCCAGTGGTGGGCAAGCTCGCGGATTTTCATATTGACCTCATTGCGCTCCCGCTCGTGGCAGGCAGAGTGAGTGTCCGGCATTGGCCGGCGACAACCGTTGTACGGCTTACCGTTCAGACTAGCCTCAACAGGCAAGGTTTACAGTCCCTTCGTCGTCTTGCTTGTAAGAACCTTTCTGGGGCGGCACTCTCTTGTTTCTTAGCCGCCCGGATTTTTTGCTGGAGACCTGCTGATGACCGATATTGATGCACGCTTGCGCGAGGACGTTCACCTGTTGGGCGAGCTGTTGGGCAACACCATTCGTGAACAATATGGCGACGGTTTTCTCGACAAGATCGAGCAGATCCGCAAAGGCGCCAAGGCTGACCGGCGCGGCTCCATGGACGCCGAGCTCAGCGCCAGCCTCAACCAGTTGACCGAAGATGAGTTGCTGCCGGTGGCGCGGGCGTTCAACCAGTTCCTCAACCTGGCCAACATCGCCGAGCAATATCAGTTGATTCACCGTCGCGAGGAATCCCAAGAGGCGCCGTTCGAAGCCCGGGTGCTGCCGGAGTTGCTCGCGCGCCTGCGCGCCGAAGGACATGGCGCCGACGCGTTGGCCCGGCAACTGGGCCGGCTGGAGATCGAGCTGGTACTCACGGCGCACCCTACCGAAGTTGCACGCCGCACACTGATCCAGAAGTACGACGCCATCGCCGCGCAACTGGCGGCTCAGGATCACCGTGACCTGACCAGTACCGAGCGCGAGCAGATCAAGACCACCTTGCAACGCCTGATCGCCGAAGCCTGGCACACCGAGGAAATCCGCCGCACGCGCCCGACGCCGGTGGACGAAGCCAAGTGGGGTTTCGCGGTGATCGAGCATTCGCTGTGGCAGGCCATCCCCAACTATCTGCGCAAGGCCGATCAGGCCCTGTACGCCGCCACCGGCCTGCGCCTGCCACTGGAGGCGGCACCGATTCGCTTTGCCTCGTGGATGGGCGGCGACCGCGACGGCAACCCGAACGTGACGGCGGCGGTGACCCGAGAGGTTTTACTGTTGGCGCGCTGGATGGCGGCCGATTTGTACCTGCGCGATGTCGATCGCCTGGCCGCTGAGCTGTCGATGCAGCAGGCCAGCGATGAATTGAAGGCCAGGGCGGGAGACAGCGCCGAGCCCTACCGGGCAGTGCTCAAACACCTGCGCGAACGCCTGCGGGCAACGCGTAACTGGGCACATGCCGCCTTGTCGACGCCCGCGCCGGCACCGATCGATGTGCTGCAAGACAACCGCGAACTGCTCGATCCACTGGAGCTTTGCTACCACTCCCTGCACGAGTGCGGCATGGGCGTGATCGCCGATGGGCCGTTGCTCGATTGCCTGCGTCGGGCAGTGACATTCGGTCTGTTCCTGGTTCGTCTGGATGTGCGCCAGGACTCGTCGCGGCACACCGCCGCCATGACTGAAATCACCGACTACCTCGGCCTCGGCCGCTACGAAGACTGGAGCGAAGAAGAGCGCATCGCCTTCCTGATGCGCGAATTGAGCAATCGTCGGCCCTTGTTGCCGAACTACTTCAAGCCTTGCGCCGACACCGCCGAGGTGCTGGCGACCTGCCGGGAAATCGCCGCTGCGCCGCCGGCATCCCTCGGTTCCTACGTGATTTCCATGGCCGGTGCGGCTTCCGATGTACTCGCCGTGCAGTTGCTGCTCAAAGAGTCCGGCGTGTTGCGGCCGATGCGTGTAGTGCCGCTGTTCGAAACCCTGGCCGACCTCGACAACGCGGGGCCGGTGATCGAGAAGCTGCTGCTGTTGCCGGGCTATCGCGCGCGTCTGCAAGGGCCGCAGGAAGTGATGATCGGCTACTCCGACTCGGCCAAGGACGCCGGCACCACCGCGGCGGCCTGGGCGCAGTACCGGGCGCAGGAGCGATTGGTGGAGATCTGCCGCGAGCAACAAGTCGAGCTGCTGTTGTTCCACGGTCGCGGCGGCACGGTGGGGCGTGGCGGCGGCCCGGCCCACGCAGCGATCCTGTCGCAGCCACCGGGTTCGGTGGCGGGGCGTTTCCGCACCACCGAACAGGGAGAAATGATTCGATTCAAATTTGGCCTGCCGGACATCGCCGAGCAAAACCTCAATCTGTACCTGGCCGCCGTGCTGGAGGCGACCTTGCTGCCTCCGCCGCCACCTACGCCCGAGTGGCGCCATTTGATGGACGAACTGGCGGCGGATGGTGTCAGCGCCTACCGTGCCGTGGTGCGGGAGAATCCGCAGTTCGTGGAGTATTTCCGCCAGTCCACGCCGGAGCAGGAGCTCGGCCGTTTGCCGCTGGGCAGTCGTCCGGCCAAGCGCCGGGCCGGGGGGATCGAAAGCCTGCGGGCGATCCCATGGATTTTCGGCTGGACCCAGACGCGCCTGATGCTGCCGGCCTGGCTGGGTTGGGAAGCGGCCCTGAGCAAGGCGCTGGAGCGTGGCGAAGGCGAACTGCTGGGGCAAATGCGCGAGCAGTGGCCGTTCTTCCGCACCCGCATCGACATGCTGGAAATGGTCCTGGCCAAGGCCGATGCCGACATTGCACAGTCCTACGATGAGCGTCTGGTAGAGCCGAATCTGTTGCCATTGGGTGCGCACTTACGCGACCTATTGTCGCAGGCGTGCACCATCGTTCTCGGCCTGACCGGGCAGTCGCAGCTGCTGGCACATAGCCCAGCGACCCTTGAGTTCATCCGCTTGCGCAACACCTACCTCGACCCGCTTCATCTATTGCAGGCCGAGTTGCTGGCCCGTTCAAGAGTGCAGGACGCGGCGCAGGGCAGCCCGGTAGAACAGGCCTTGCTGGTGTCTGTGGCGGGGATTGCCGCCGGTTTGCGCAACACCGGCTAAGGTCTTTGCCATGGGGTCAGGCATCCGGCAGGTGAGCCGGATGCCGCCGTTTGACGGGTGCAAAAGTGCTGCCAGGCGACAGTTAATGACGGGGTTGCGACTTGGGAAACTGTGCGCAATGGTCGCAGGAGGCAGCGGTTTCTCCGACTTTTGGCGTCTTGTGTGGGCGCAGCCTGCTGTGTATCTTGATCAGCCTTTGACCGTTTGGGCGGTCACGACCCTATTTTTGAGATTGGCCCCACGAGGCGAATCTGACGTTATCCATATAAAAAATTGAGGAGCACATCGATGCGCGTCATTCTGCTGGGAGCTCCCGGGGCCGGTAAAGGTACTCAGGCACAGTTCATCACCGAAAAATTCGGCATTCCGCAAATCTCCACCGGCGACATGTTGCGTGCAGCGGTCAAGGCCGGCACCGAGCTGGGCATCAAGGCCAAGAGCATCATGGATGCCGGTGGCCTGGTGTCCGATGACCTGATCATCGCACTGGTCAAGGACCGCATCGCCCAGTCCGACTGCGCCAACGGTTTCCTGTTCGATGGCTTCCCGCGCACCATTCCCCAGGCTGAAGCCCTGGTGACTGCAGGCGTCGAGCTCGATGCCGTGGTTGAAATCGCCGTTGAAGACGAAGAAATCGTCCAGCGTATCGCCGGTCGCCGTGTTCACGAGGCCAGCGGCCGCGTGTACCACATCGTCTACAACCCGCCGAAAGTGGCTGGCATTGACGACGTCACCGGTGAAGAGCTGGTACAGCGCAAGGACGACACCGAAGAAACCGTGCGTCATCGCCTGTCGGTCTACCACTCCCAGACCAAGCCGCTGGTGGACTTCTACCAGAAGCTGTCGGCTGCCAATGGCAAGCCGAAGTACAGCCACATCGAAGGCGTCGGTTCGGTTGAAGCGATCACCGCCAAGGTGCTTGCAGCCCTGAGCTGAAAAGTCTGACCCGCTGCATCATCCACGGCCCGCTTGCGGGCCGTAGTTGTTTATACTGACGCACTTTTTTCCGATCTCTCTTGTGGATACATCGATGAGCACCTTGCTGGCCCTGGACACCGCGACTGAAGCTTGCTCCGTTGCCTTGCTGCATGACGGCAAGGTCACGAGCCATTACGAGGTGATCCCGCGCCTGCACGCGCAGAAGCTGTTGCCGATGATCAAGCAATTGCTGGCCGATGCGGGCACCACGCTGCAAGCGGTCGATGCCATTGCCTTCGGCCGTGGCCCGGGCGCCTTCACCGGTGTGCGCATCGCCATCGGCGTGGTGCAAGGGCTGGCGTTTGCCCTGGATCGCCCGGTGCTGCCGGTGTCGAACCTGGCCGTGCTGGCGCAACGTGCGCTGCGCGAACACGGCGCCACGCAGGTCGCCGCCGCCATCGATGCGCGTATGGATGAAGTGTATTGGGGTTGCTACCGCGAAACGGCCGGGGAGATGCGCCTGGTGGGGGCGGAAGCGGTACTGCCGCCGGAGTCCGCTGCATTGCCGGCCGATGCCGGCGGCGAATGGTTCGGCGCAGGCACCGGTTGGGGCTATGGCGAGCGTATCGCCGTCAGCCTGAGCGGGCAGGACGCTGGCATGTTGCCCCACGCGCAAGACTTGCTGACACTGGCGCGATTTGCCTGGGCGCGCGGCGAGGCGATCGTGGCCGATGAGGCGCAGCCGGTGTATCTGCGCGATAAAGTGGCCACACCAAAGGCGCGTTGATTCACGCAGTACCTGTGGGAGCGGGCTTGCTCGCGAAGGCGGTATAACATTCAACATTTCTGTTGCCTGACACACCGTCTTCGCGAGCAAGCCCGCTCCCACAGGGTTAGTGTTCTGCACCAGTTCTGCCAATCGTCATTTTCTAACCCGGCTTTTAAACCTTTTGCCTTTTATGTGTTCTAGTTATCACTCGGCGGTTTGCGAAGTGGATTTTGCGCCACTAAACTGCCATCACTGATTCCGAGTATGCACTTATGCGTATAGACGGCGTTTCCTCTCAGTCCTACCCCATCAACCGCAAGCCCCGCAAAGGCCGCGTGGTGGAAGACGACGCCATTGATATCGAAGGCGAGCTGGAATTCCCGACTGAAGAGCAACTGGCTGCCCGCGCCGCCAAAGCCTCTGCGCAAAAACTGAGCAATCTTCCCGCCCGTCAGCAAGACATGATTTACCACCGTGCCATGAGCAAAAGCGTAGCGACAGCCCTGGCCAGCTACCTGAGCACCGCCGGTTTCGTCGATTGGGATACGGATGTGCTGGGTCTCGACCTGTACATCTGATGTTGCTGCCGTATTACCTCGGTTGCCCATCCTGGAGCGAAAACGCCTGGCGCGACTACCTGTATCCGCCGGACGCCAAACCCGCCGACTTTCTTGATCTCTATTGCCAGGTTTTCAATGCCGTGGAAGGCAACACGACCTTCTACGCGAGCCCGGCTGCCAGCACCGTGCAGCGTTGGGCCGAAACCATGCCCGAACATTTTCGCTTCACCGCCAAGTTTCCCGGCGAGATCAGCCACGGTGGCGATCTGCGCGAGCAACTGACCGCCGCCGAAACCTTCCTGCAATTGCTCAGCCCTCTGGGGGAACGGGTGTCGCCACTTTGGTTGCAGTTGTCGAAAAGCTTCACGCCCCAACGTTTGCCTGAGCTGGCCGGATTTATCGATGCCCTGCAGCGACCACTGGCTGTTGAAGTGCGGCATGACGAGTTTTTCGCCAAGGGTGACAGCGAACGAATGCTCAACCGGCTGCTGCTGGATCGCGGTGTCGAACGCATCTGTCTCGATCCCCGTGCGCTGTTCAGTTGCACCTCGACCGAGCCTTCGGTGCTCCACGCCCAGTCGAAGAAACCCCGTGTGCCAACGCGGCCGGCGGCATTCACGCAATTTCCGCAGGTGCGTTTTATCGGCCATCCGACGCTTGAGGCCAACGATACGTTCCTGGAACCATGGGTCGAGAAAATCGCGTTATGGATCGAAGAAGGTCGTACGCCGTACATCTTCCTGCACACGGCCGACAACCTGCTGGCCGCGAAACTGGCGCAGCGTTTTCACGCCCGGCTGATGCTGCGTTTGCCTGGCTTGCCGGCGCTGCCTGAGCTATACAGAGAACCCGTCGCCGAGCAACTTGGCCTGCTCTGAGGCGGATTCTTTCCCCTCTTCAGGAGCCTGCCCAATGGATGCGCAAACCCTTCGAGCCCAGGCGTTCAAAGCCCTTCACGAACGCCCCGGGGCATTTGTGATTCCCAATCCGTGGGATGCCGGTTCGGCAAAAATGCTTGCCAGCCTCGGCTTCGAGGCGCTGGCGACTACCAGTGCCGGTTATGCCTTTTCCCAGGGGCGTGCCGATGGCGGATTGACCCTCGACGATACCCTGATGAACGTTCAGGCGATTGTCGCCGCCACCGACCTGCCGGTTGCCGTCGACCTGGAAAACGGTTTTGCCGACAACCCGGCTGATTGCGCCAAAAGTATCTTGCGCGCAGCAGAGGTCGGAGCGGTCGGCGGTTCGATCGAAGATGCCACCGGCCGCGAAGAAGGCCCGATCTACTGTTTTGAACATGCCGTGGCGCGCATCGAAGCCGCTGTGGCTGCCGCTCGCAGTCTGCCGTTCGACTTTACATTGACTGCCCGGGCGGAAAACTTCCTGCACGGCAATCCCGATCTGGCCGACACCATCCGCCGTTTGCAGGCATTCGCCGAGGCCGGTGCCGATGTGCTCTACGCACCGGGCCTGCGCAGTGCCGAGGATGTGCTGGCGGTGGTGCGCGCCGTGGCGCCAAAACCGGTGAATGTGTTGATGTCGGGCGGCTTGAAGCTGACGGTCGCGCAGTTGGGGGAAATGGGCGTCAAACGTATCAGCGTTGGTTCGGCGCTGGCCTTGGCGGCCTATGGCGAATTCTTCCGCGCCGCCGAAGAAATCCAGACCTCAGGCACGTTCGGTTTCACGTCCCGGTCGATGCCGTATCAGAAGGCGAATCAGTTTTTCAAAGGTTGAGGGAAGAGGGCGCGGCTGAGGTTCAGGCGGCGATGCGCAGGTTCTGCAGGATGATCTGGCGCGCCCAGCCATTGTCGAAATCGAGTTGTTTCTGCTGCTCCACCCGTTCTTCTGGCGAGAACGGCGGGAACGGCTTGTCGAGCAGCTCGAGTTCGAACTCGGCGATGGGCAGGTGCAGCGGACGCGGTTGCGGGGCAGGGCCAGCTTCTGGCAGCGGTTGACCGGCGCTCAATACGATCGGGCGAACCCAGCCGCTTTCGAAGTCCTGCTGTTTTTGCTGGGCGACGATTTCGTCCGCCGGGAACGGTGGGAACGGCTTGTCCGCCAGGTCCATTTCGAATTCGGCAATCGGCAGGAACAGCGGCTCGGGCGGGCGGATTACGTTGTCCTTCACGTCGCATTCACGCTGGGACACGATGTGGGCCAGCAGGTCGCTGCCGACCGTGGGTTCAACAGGGCTTTCGAGATCGACCGGTGGAAAATTCAGAGACTCAGGTAGCACTTCACCCGACTGTTCGGCCAGCGCTCGGGCAAAGAAATCCTGCCAGATGTGGCTGACGCCGCTCAGTGCCTGGGTGTTTCGCAGGTTGTAGTCGCCGTAGGGCGAGATAAAACCTGTGATTGTGGGTTGAATGTCTGACATTTCTCTCGGTAGACGCTCAGCTCTGGCAAAATGCTCGATAGTTTTGTTATCGGCAGTTTTTGCCGATCATTAATTTTTTGAGCGTGTTTTCCGATGATTGATCAACCTGCGGCCTGCCGCATCCATGTCCAGGCCCTCGACGCGGCTTTCGAGCCACAAGCCGAGCAATGGGCCGAGCGCCTGGGCTTGCCAATGCAAGTAGCTGACGGCGAATTTGCCTTGCAGGTGGGTGACATGGGCTTGCAGCTGCAACAGCTGGGGCCGGATGCGCCGGGGCCGGTGCGGGTGGACTTCGTCGAGGGTGGTGCGGCCCATCGCCGACTGTACGGCGGCGGCAGCGGGCAGATGATCGCCAAGGCTGTTGGCGTCGCCCAAGGCGTGCGCCCGCGGGTGCTGGATGCCACGGCGGGGCTGGGCAAGGATGCGTTCGTGCTGGCCAGCCTCGGTTGCGAGATGAGCCTGATCGAGCGTCAGCCGCTGATCGGTGCCTTGCTGGAAGACGGCCTGGCCCGTGGCGCGGAAGATTTCGACGTGGCGCCGATCGTGGCGCGCATGCGCTTGCTCAAGGGCAATTCGATCGAGGTCATGCGCAACTGGGAGGGCGAACCGCCCCAGGTGATCTACCTCGACCCGATGTTCCCGCACCGCGAGAAAACCGCGCTGGTGAAGAAGGAAATGCGCCTGTTCCGGCCGCTGGTGGGCGATGATCCGGATGCGCCGGCACTGCTCGAGGCCGCGTTGGCCCTGGCCAGCCACAGGGTGGTGGTCAAGCGCCCGCGCAAGGCGCCTTGCATTGAAGGGCCGAAGCCGAGTCATGCGCTGGATGGAAAGTCCAGTCGGTATGACATCTATCCGAAGAAGGCGCTCAAGCCTTAAGACCGCAGCGCCTGCTTTCGCGAGCAAGCCCGCTCCCACATTCGACCGCGTACTGTCTGACGGAACCAGGTCACCTGTGGGAGCGGGCTTGCTCGCGAAAGCGTCAGTACAAACGCTGCAAGTTCATCTGCCTCAATCAGGCCGATAAGCCCGCATAAACAACCCTACCACCTCCCGCACATGGCTCTCCGCCTCTTCGCCAACCGGCGGCTCGCCGCAGCCATACAGCAAACGGAAATTCCCGGCGCCCTTGAGCAGGCAGAAGAAGTGCTCGGCCGCGTTGTGCGGCTTGTCGATACGCAGCACGCCACTTTCGTCGATCTTGTTCAGCAGGCGCTCCATGCCATGCAGCATGCGCTGCGGCCCGGCCTCGAAGAAGATTTGCGCGAGCTTCGGGTCCTGGCTGCCCAGGGTCATCATCAAGCGGTGCAGGTTCACTGATTCATCACTGTTGATCAGTTGATGAAAACCGCGCGCGATGTTCAGCAGCACGGTTTCCACGGCCACGCCTTCCGGCAGTTCGAAGAACAGCGGTGGCAACTGTTCCTCGCACTTGGCCATCACGGCGGAGGAGAACAGCGTCTCCTTGTCGTTGAAGTGGCTATAGACCGTCAGCTTCGACACACCGGCCTCGGCCGCGACGGCATCCATGCTGGTATTGGCATAACCCTTACTCAGAAACAGCACTTTCGCTGCATCGAGAATTGCCTGGCGCTTGACCAGGTCCTTGGGTCTGCCTGGGCCATTGGGTGCTGAAAGATTGTTTGGCATATTCGTTTTTATTACTGGACTGGTGAGTTTGCTATTAATAACATACTGCTCAGTATAATTATTCAAAGCACCATTAGCGAAAGGTCCTTCACCATGTTCCGCTATGCCTTGTCCCTCGCGTTGCCAGTCACCCTGGCTTTTTTATTGTCTGCGTGTGGTCATGAAGAGGCGCCGCAAGTCAGCGTGCGCCCGGCCATGGTGGTCCAGCCAGAGCCTTCGGCGCAGGCCATGGAAAGCTATCCCGGTGAAGTTCGCGCGCGGTATGAGCCGGATCTGGCGTTCCGCATCGGCGGCAAAGTCAGCCGACGACTGGTCGAGGAGGGGCAGCGGGTCAAGGCCGATCAACCCTTGGCGGAGCTCGATCCCCAGGACGTGCGCCTGCAACTGGAGGCCACTCGCGCCCAGGTCGCAGCCGCCGAAGCCAATCTGAACCTGGTGCGATCCGAGCGTGATCGCTACAAGACCCTGATGGAGCGCCAACTGGTCAGTCGTTCGCAATACGACAACGCCGAAAACCTCTACCGTTCCGGTGAAGCGCGTCTCAAGCAAATCAAAGCCGAATTCAACGTTTCCAATAACCAGGCCAGCTACGCCGTGTTGCGTGCGCCGCAGGACGGCGTCGTGGCCAAGCGCCTGGTGGAAGTCGGGCAAGTCGTGGCAGCCGGGCAAACGGTGTTCACACTGGCCACCGATGGCGAGCGTGAAGTCTTGATCAGCCTGCCGGAGCAGAACTTCGGCCGCTTCAAGGTCGGTGAGCCGGTGTCAGTGGAACTCTGGACCCAGCCCGACCAGCGTCTCGCCGGGCGCATCCGTGAATTGTCGCCGTCAGCCGACCCCAAGTCGCGTACCTTCGCGGCGCGTATCGCCTTCAAGACCGGCACTGTGCCTGTCGAACTGGGTCAGAGCGCCCGAGTGTTCGTGCAGGCCGCCGACGTGGTTCCACTGTCCGTTCCGCTGTCTGCGCTGACGGCGGAAAACGGCGTGACCTATGTCTGGGTCGTCCGCGCCAACAACACCTTGCAAAGGACCCCGGTGCGGGTCGGTGCCTTCGGCGAGAAAACCGTACCGGTGCTTGAAGGACTCAACGCCAGCGACTGGGTGGTGGCCGCCGGTGTTCATGTGCTTCTCGAAGGGCAGCAGGTGCGCCCGGTGGATCGCTCCAATCGCGTGGTCAATCTGGCGGACAAGGAGTAAGCCCCGATGCGCTTCAACGTTTCCGAATGGGCGCTGCGTAATCGCCAGATCGTCCTGTTCCTGATGCTGTTGCTGGCCATCGTCGGCGCACTTTCCTACACCAAACTCGGCCAGAGTGAGGACCCGCCGTTCACCTTCAAGGCCATGGTGATTCGCACCAACTGGCCGGGGGCGACCGCCGAGGAAGTCTCGCGCCAGGTCACCGAACGCATCGAAAAGAAACTGATGGAAACCGGCGAATACGAACGCATCGTGTCGTTCTCCCGCCCCGGCGAATCCCAGGTGACCTTCATTGCGCGCGACTCCATGCACTCGGTGGAGATCCCGGAGCTCTGGTATCAGGTGCGCAAGAAGATCAACGACATCCGTCATACCCTGCCGCCGGGGATTCAGGGACCGTTTTTCAACGATGAATTCGGCACCACTTTCGGCAATATTTACGCCCTGAGCGGCGAGGGTTTCGACTACGCCGTGCTCAAGGATTACGCCGACCGCATCCAGATCCAGCTGCAACGGGTCAAGGATGTGGGCAAGGTCGAGCTGCTGGGGTTGCAGGACGAGAAAATCTGGATCGAACTCTCCAACGTCAAGCTCGCCACCCTCGGCTTGCCGTTGGCGGTCGTCCAGCAAGCCCTTGAAGAACAGAACGCGGTGTCGACGGCAGGTTTCTTCGAAACCAGCAGCGAGCGCTTGCAGCTACGGGTGACGGGGAATTTTCAAACGGTCGACGAGATCAAGAACTTCCCGATCCGGGTCGGTGATCGCACCTTCCGCATCTCCGACGTGGCTGACGTGCGCCGTGGTTTCAACGATCCACCGGCACCGCGCATGCGCTTCATGGCGCAAGACGCCATCGGCCTGGCGGTGGCAATGAAGAACGGCGGTGACATCCTGGTACTGGGCAAGGCGCTGGAAATCGAGTTCGCCCGCATACAGAAAAACCTCCCGGCCGGCATGGAGTTGCGCAAAGTCTCCGACCAACCGGCGGCGGTGAAAACCGGTGTTGGTGAGTTCGTGCAAGTGTTGGTCGAGGCGCTGGCCATTGTGTTGCTGGTGAGCTTCTTCTCCCTTGGCGTGCGCACCGGCATGGTGGTGGCGCTGGCGATTCCGCTGGTGCTGGCGATGACGTTCGCGTGCATGTATTACCTGGGCATCGGCCTGCACAAGATCTCCCTCGGCGCGCTGGTACTGGCCCTGGGTTTGCTGGTGGACGACGCGATCATCGCCGTGGAAATGATGGCGATCAAAATGGAGCAGGGCTTCGACCGGGTCAAAGCGGCGAGTTATGCCTGGACCAGTACCGCGTTCCCGATGCTCACCGGTACGCTGATCACCGCGGCCGGCTTCCTGCCGATTGCCACGGCGCAATCGGGCACTGGCGAATACACCCGTTCGATCTTCGAGGTGGTCACCATCGCGCTGTTGGCGTCGTGGGTGGCCGCGGTGGTCTTCGTGCCGTACCTCGGGGAAAAACTCCTGCCGGACCTGGCGAAGATTCATGCCGCCAAACACGGTGCCGGCCAACCCGATCCCTATGCCACGCCGTTTTATCAGCGCGTCCGGCGTCTGGTGGAGTGGTGCGTGCGCTGGCGCAAGACCGTGATCCTGGCGACCGTGCTGCTGTTCATCGCTTCCATCGTGTTGTTCAAGTTTGTGCCGCAGCAGTTCTTCCCGGCATCGGGTCGCCTGGAGCTGATGGTCGATCTGAAACTGGCCGAAGGCGCTTCGCTGAGCAACACCGCCGACGAGGTCAAACGCCTCGAAGCACTGCTCAAGGATAAGGCCGGGATCGACAATTACGTGGCCTATGTCGGTACCGGTTCGCCACGATTCTACCTGCCGCTGGATCAGCAACTGCCGGCTGCGAGCTTCGCCCAGTTTGTCGTCCTGGCAAAAACCATCGAAGAACGGGAAGCCCTGCGCACCTGGTTGATCTCAACCCTTAATGAGCAATTTCCCGCTCTGCGTTCGCGGGTCACACGCCTGGAAAACGGTCCGCCGGTTGGCTATCCGGTGCAGTTCCGCGTGACCGGGGAGCACATCGAGGAGGTGCGAGCGCTGGCGCGCAAGGTCGCGGCCAAGGTTCGCGAGAACCCGCATGTGGTCAATGTCCACCTGGATTGGGAAGAGCCGAGCAAGGTGGTGTACCTGAACATCGATCAGGACCGTGCGCGGGCGCTGGGCGTGAGCACAGCCAACCTGTCGAGGTTCCTGCAAAGCTCCCTGACCGGCTCCAGTGTCAGCCAGTACCGTGAAGACAACGAGTTGATCGAGATCCTGTTGCGCGGCACCGTGCATGAGCGCACCGAGTTGTCGTTGCTGCCGAGCCTGGCGGTACCGACCGATAACGGTCGCAGTGTCGCGCTGTCGCAGATCGCGACCCTGGAATACGGCTTCGAGGAGGGCATCATCTGGCACCGCAACCGCCTGCCCAACGTGACGGTTCGCGCCGACATCTATGGCAAGGAGCAACCGGCGACGCTGGTGCAGCAGATCATGCCGACCCTCGATCCGATTCGCGCTGAACTGCCGGATGGCTACTTGCTGGATGTCGGCGGCACGGTGGAAGACTCGGCGCGGGGACAGAATTCGGTGAAGGCCGGCGTGCCGTTGTTCATCGTGGTGGTGCTGACCTTGCTGATGCTGCAACTGCGAAGTTTCTCGCGCACGGCGATGGTGTTTCTGACGGCGCCGCTGGGGTTGATCGGGGTGACGCTGTTTCTGTTGGTGTTCCGCCAGCCCTTTGGTTTCGTGGCCATGTTGGGGACTATCGCCTTGTCCGGGATGATCATGCGTAACTCGGTGATTCTGGTGGATCAGATCGAGCAGGATATTGCGGCGGGGCTCAAGCCTTGGCAGGCGATCATCGAGGCGACGGTGCGGCGGTTCCGGCCGATCGTGCTGACGGCGCTGGCGGCGGTGTTGGCGATGATTCCTCTGTCGCGCAGTGTGTTTTTCGGGCCGATGGCGGTGGCGATCATGGGGGGGTTGATTGTGGCCACGGCGTTGACGCTGCTGTTTTTGCCTGCCCTTTATGCGGCCTGGTTTCGGGTTCGCAAAGAGTCGGTTTGAGGGGGTGACCTTGGCGGCCTTCGGGCCGACCAGGCTGTTTTTTGATGGTGTACATATCCATTCCTGCGGTAACGGCCACTGGCGGTTTCGCCCTTACGGCGACTCACTTTTTTACAAGCGCCTAAAAAAGTAAGCAAAAAACGCTCGCCCCGAACGTACGGCCCCTCGCCTAGGCTCGGGGTTCCTTCGCTCCGGTATTCATCCGGGGGCATTGCCCTCCGGTCGGCTTCGCTTCGACCTACATGCAATGAGTTCGACTGCGTCGAACGGCGCTGCGCGCCAATCCCCGGATGAACACCTCCACTCAGCCTCCCGAGGGGGCGGGTGGATCAAGATCAAAAGCTGCAGACGAGCTAACGCTCGACCTGATGAGTGGTGAAAATCAGTGGGTGTACGCCGACCCATTGTGGGAGCGAGCCTGCTCGCGAAGGCGGCCTGACAGCCGACCTGTTTCTTCCGAATGTACTCGGTCAAATTGTGGGAGCTGGCTTGCCTGCGATAGCGGCCCGACAGCCGACCTGTTTCTACCGAATGTACTCGGTCAAATTGTGGGAGCGGGCTTGCCCGCGAAGGCGGCCTGACAGCCGACCTGTTTCTTCCGAATGTACTCGGTCAAATTGTGGGAGCTGGCTTGCCTGCGATAGCGGCCCGACAGCCGACCTGTTTCTACCGAATGTACTCGGTCAAATTGTGGGAGCGGGCTTGCCCGCGAAGGCGGCCTGACAGCCGACCTGTTTCTTCCGAATGTACTCGGTCAAATTGTGGGAGCTGGCTTGCCTGCGATAGCGGCCCGACAGCCGACCTGTTTCTACCGAATGTACTCGGTCAAATTGTGGGAGCGGGCTTGCCCGCGAAGACGGCCTACCGGCCGGCCTGATTTTCCCGACCATGCTCAATTCAAAATGTGGGAGCGAGCCTGCTCGCGAAGGCGGCCTGACAGCCGACCTGTTTCTTCCGAATGTACTCGGTCAAATTGTGGGAGCGGGCTTGCCCGCGAAGACGGCCTGCCAGCCAACCAATCCCTCACAGATGTACCCGATCCAATTGTAGGAGCGAGCCTGCTCGCGATGACGGACTTACAGTCGACAATGTTTATCGCCAAAGCCAACCATTCAGACCATTCCCACAAGACTTTCAGCTTGCCCGTCAGAAGCACGATCTCTAGCCTTTGCCTGTCGCTACCAATTCAGTGATCGGGACTGCAAGCCCGCCAAAATGTTAGGCGCCTACTTTGGGAGCTTCGCAATGATCAAAGACAGTCCAGATCCCTCTGCCTCTGAATCCGAAAAACAAGTGTCACACCGTCCTTGCCCAATTTTCACCATCCGCCCAGGCGTCGATTCCGAAACCCTGCTGGTCCATGCCTATGAAACTCTCGCCTCTGCGAATGTAATGGCAACCGAACTGTCGTCCATCCTGAGCGGCCCAACCTGCAATCTGGCACTCGGCATTCAGCAGATGATCGTCCTGGCGCAGCTATCAGTGAATCGCGTCCTCGATCAGCTGGATCAGCAGCAATAGCCAAAGGCAGAAGCCCGCTGAACCTGGACCAACCAACGGGCCTTCATTGTTCCTACATCTATCTCGGACCCGTCTGATATTGAGGCTAAAAAGCTCAGGTGTTGTACTCAGAGCCCGGTTTCACGCATGTTTGAGACAGCGCCATGAAAAATCCACCCACATTGAGAGGCCGGTCCGATCCGGTGTTTGATCGGCTGTTGCGATCGCCCCACAAGGAACGCCTTTCGGAGTACCTCGCCTTGCTCAAGCCCCTGGACGATCAGGGGCGTTACCTGCCGTTCGATTCATTGCGCTACCGCTGGGCGCCCGGGTTGGATTCGAACCTGTGCTGGGCCTTGGTCAAGAAAGCGCGGACTGCACAGTATTCGAGCCTTTTGCCATTGGGTGAACCGTCGTGCTGGCTGAAGTTCATGCTGACGCCTCAGGCGCAAAAAGCCATTTCCGTAGTGGATCGTCAGGCGACAACCGCAGTGCTGGAATACATGACCGGCCAGATTGGCGAGCGCGCTCATTTCAGCTATTTGCTCAATGATCTGATCGAAGACGAGGCCATCAGCAGCAGCCAGCTCGAAGGTGCGGCCACCACGACGCGGGTGGCCAAGGACATGCTCAAGCGCCATCGTTCGCCGCGCACGCCGGATGAGCGAATGGTCATCGGTAACTTCAAGATGATGAACTTCGCCTGGGAGCAGCGTTACGAGCCACTGAGCGTTGAGCTGATCGCAGCCATGCATCGAGTTGGCGTCGAGGGGATCGACGATTCGCAGTACTCGCCTGGAGCATTCAGGACCAACGATGACGTCGTAGTCCAGGATGGCGAGGGCAACACCGTGCATTCGCCACCGCCTGCAACAGGGCTCGTGTCACGTTTGCAGGGGCTGGCGAAGTGGATCAATCAACCCCACAACAACCCTCATCAAGCGGACTACCTTCATCCATTGATCAAAGCCATCGCGCTGCATTTTGTCTTGGGTTACGAGCATCCTTTTCGCGACGGCAACGGTCGGGTAGCGCGTGCGTTGTTTTACTGGTTCATGTTCAAAAATGACTTCTCGGCGTTTCGCTACATCGCCATCAGTGATTTGTTGCGCAATGCGCCGTTGAAGTACGGGCGGTCGTATTTGAATACCGAGGCGGATGACCTGGATCTGACGTACTTCATCGATTTCCAGTGTTCGGTGGTGTTGCGGGCTGTGGGCAGTTTTACCGGGACGTATCGGAAAAGTCTGGACGATGCTGAGCAATTTGATTGCTGGTTGCGTGAAAGTGGTTTTCTCGACCAGCTCACCGAGAAACAGCGGGCATTGTTTCAGGTAGCCAGGAGCGGAATGGCCAAGGAGTTCACGGCGGTCAATGTGAAGGAAAATCTGGGTTGCTCTTACAACACGGCATCAGCCACGCTAAATGGGCTGGTCGCGTTGAAGTTGTTCGAGAAACGCAAGATGGGGCGCGAGTGGGTGTTCTTTCTAAGGCCCGTATCAGCGGCCTGAACCTTTGTGGGAGCAAGCCTGCTCCCACAGGTTTTGTGTCGCGGCTCAGAGCGTACCAAACACCTTCTTCGCCAGACTGGTCGCCGCAGCCGCCGGGTTCTGGCGGATGGTTTCTTCCTGTTTGCCGATCATCTCGAACAAGCCATTCAACGCTTGCTCGGTGACGTAGTTTTCGACGTTGGCGTTTTTCGCATCCACTACGCCCATGGTCGCCGCTTGCCCGGCGAACGAGTTGTACTGCTGGGCCAGGCCAACCTTGTCGGTGGCTTGCTTGACGATGGGCAGGAACTTGGCGCGGATCTGTTCGCGGCTGGTCTTGTTCAGGTATTGGGTGGCCGAGTCGTTGCCGCCGCTGAGGATGCCCTTGGCATCTTCCACGGTCATTTTCTTCACGGCATCGACGAGGATTGGCTGTGCCTGGGTGACGGCGATTTCCGCCGCTTTGTTCATGCTGGCTTCCAGTTCATCGACCTGATCACCCATGCCGAACTGTTTCATCTTGCTCGCGACTTTGCCCAGTTTGCCCGGCAGTTCGATTTTCACATCGGGGTTGTTGCTGAAGCCGCCCGGGGTGCCGAGTTGTTTTACGGCCAGTTGCGCGCCTTGGGTCAGGGCGTCCTTGAGGCCGCCGGTGGCGTCTTTCTGCGACAGGTCGCTGAGGGATAGCGCCAGGGCGTTGGCACAGATCATCAAGCCTGCGCACAGGCCGGCAAAGCGGAGGGTAGGGCGGAACATGGCAACTTCCTTTTTCGAAAAAGACACTTAGCGGGCCGGGTCGACACGGACCTTCAGCGGTTGTGGATCGGTGCCGTCCAGGCGCACGGCATGATTCTCGGTGGTGATGAACATCAGTTTGCCGTCGACTTCGATGCGCGCGTTCACCGAGTAACGGTGGTTGGGCTCTATCTTCAGCGGGTCGTAGCTGAGATGGAAGGCCAGCGGCACCTGCCCTTTGATCTGGCCGCGCTGTTCGTCGATGACCTTCGCCGGGGCATCGGCGAGTGAAATGTCCTGCAGGCTGACACTCAGGACCGCCGTCGGTGGCAGGGCGATGCGTTGCAGGTAGAAGACTTCTCCATCAAGGGAAGCCTTGGGCGCCGGTGTCGGGTGCTGGCAGGCTGTCAGCAGGATGGCGGCTGCGATCAGTGGCAGTTTTTTCATCGGTCAATCTCCGTATCGAGGGCGCCAGAACCGACTGGCGCCCTGATCAATCTAGACGGTTTACAAAGGAGGGGTGGCGTCGGCTGCATCTTCACTGCGATGCAACGCCACCTGACGGATCGACAAACGAATCTCCGCCGGCAATACGCGCTTGGCCGCGCCTTCGGCCAGTTCACCGAGCAGTTCGTGATAGCTCAGCTTGCCCGCTTCATCGCGCTTGAGCACGTCAAGGTCGAGCATCGTCTGGATGAAGTGGCGGAACAGGCTCTTGTCGAAGAATTCCGGGGCGTTCAGGCCATGCAGGATCGACAGGCGTTGGGCCATGACCGTGCACAGGTCTTCCAGTTCTTCGGCGCTGATGCTGTTCTGGCCGCTGTTGAGCAGCAGGGACACGGTCATGTAGAAACGCTGCAAGGTCTGGGCGATGCTTTTCGACAGCAAGGTCAGCAGCACGAAATGCCGCGAGCTTGGCGCCGGGCGCAAGTACACGTCGTTCTCGAAGCGCAGCAGGCCTTGCTCGACGAACGCCTCCAGCCATTGGTCGATCACCGCATCCAGTTCGTCCAGCGACCAGCGAATGAACAGCTCCGCTTGCAGGTAGGGATACAACGCGCGGGTGTAGCGCAGGATCTGTTCGCGACTCATGCGCGAAGCGCTCTGGAAGAAGCTCGCCAGCAACGCCGGCAGCGCGAAGATGTGCAGTACGTTGTTGCGGTAATAGGTCATCAGGACGGCGTTTTGTTCGTCCAGATAGAGAATCTTGCCCAGGGCATCGCTTTGCTCGGACAGCAGGTCCATGTCCTTCACATGCTCGATCAACGCCCGGCCATCGCCTTCCGGCAAGGTGGTGTGTGGCGAATAGGGGACCTTGCGTAGCAGCGCCAGGTACAGATCCAGCACCCGCGCCATAGCCCGGTCATCCAGCGCCAGTCGGGTGGTCGACAGCAGCGCCAGCGCCACCAGGTTGACCGGGTTGATCGCCGCCGCTTCGTTGAGATGCCGGGCGACTTTCTCGCCGAGGCGGTTAGTGGTTTCGTTGAGCCAGGCCGGTCTGAACTGCGGGCCGAGTTCCTGTTGGCGCCAGTCCGGCTGTTCGCTGTCGAGGAATTCCGCCAGTTTGATCGGCTCACCGAAGTTCACCGCCACCTGGCCGAAGCGCTGCTTGAGTGCGCCAATGACTTTGAAAATATCGAAGATCGACTCTTTCTTCTTGGCCGCACCGCGCAGTTCGCCGAGGTAGGTCCGGCCTTCCAGCACACGCTCATAGCCGATGTACACCGGCACGAAGACGATGGGCATGCGCGATGAGCGCAGGAAGCTGCGCAGGGTGATCGCCAGCATCCCTGTTTTCGGCTGCAGCATGCGCCCGGTGCGCGAACGGCCGCCTTCGACGAAATACTCCACCGGGAAACCCTTGGTGAACAGGGTATGCAGGTATTCGTTGAACACCGAGGTGTACAGCGGGTTGCCCTTGAAGGTGCGGCGCATGAAGAACGCACCGCCGCGACGCAGCAGGCCGCCGATCACTGGCATGTTCAGGTTGATGCCCGCGGCAATGTGCGGCGGGGTCAAACCGTTGCGGAACAATAGATAGGACAGCAGAAGATAGTCGATGTGGCTGCGATGGCACGGCACGTAGATCACTTCGTGACCCTGGGCGACCTTCTGCACGCCTTCGATGTGGTTGACCTTGATACCGTCGTAGATCTTGTTCCAGAACCAGCTGAGCACCACTTCCATAAAACGGATCGCAGTGTAGGTGTAGTCCGAGGCGATTTCGTTGCCGTAGCGTAGCGCTTGAGCTTTGGCTTTCTCCGGCGAGATGTTCTCGCGCTCGGCTTCGTCGAGGATCGCTTGTTTGACCTGTGGCTGGTTCAGCAAGCCTTTGACCAGGTTGCGGCGGTGGGAAATGTCCGGGCCGATTACCGCAGCCTTCAGGTTGCGAAAGTGAACCCGCAGGATGCGCTGGGCCATGCGCACGGTGCGTTCGTGGCCCTTGTCGTGCTCGATCAGTTCGCGCAGGTGGATCGGCGCGGAGAACTGCACGCGGGTCTTGCGTCCCAGGACGATGACGCTCAGTAACCGACGCAGACGCCCGGTAACGGCCCAGCTATCGGCGAACAGGAGTTTCCATGGGCTGTTTTCGCTGTCCGGCGACTGCCCCCAGAACACGCTGACCGGGATGATCTGCGCATCTTCGGCGGCGTTCTGGCTCAGGGCGCTGACCAGGCGGGTCAGTGTCGGCGGCGCTCCGCGCTTGTCCTGGCGGCCGAGCCAGTCCGGGTCCGGCGTCAGGTAGAAGAACGCGGCAGGCTCCAGCAGGTTGCCCACCGATACCGGCAGTACCGGGCGTGGCAGGCCGGCCTTGCTGCATTCGGTGTCGACCACGGCGAGGTCGGTCAGCGAAGGGTTTTGCAGGACGTAGAACACCGGACGACTGCGGTCGAGGTTGAGGGTGAACGACGACTGGTTGATCGTCTCGGAGCGAACCCAGAGGTACAACAGTCGGCGCAGGGTGCCAAACACAAGACGGCGGAACGGGGAGCGGGTCATACGGCTTCTGCGTGAGTGAATAAAACCGAGCGTTTGCTCGGGAGGTCGTAGGGGGTCTTCTCAATTAGTTTCCGCGCCGCGTTGTCGCCTTAAAGCGGGCCAGGCAAGGCGCAGGCCGCTGGGAATGGTTGTTCCCTTTCCAAGGCCTGTAACGCAGCCTGGCCCGCTTTAAGGCACAACCCGAAGGGCCGGGCCTGCTGTTTTGCAGGGCTGCGTTGCTCGAAGCTTATTTGGAATGACCAAACCACGCTTCTCGCGCCTTGCCCTGCAAAACAGCAGACCCGGCGCGGCGCGGAAACTAATTGAGAAGACCCCCTAGTGTGCCGGATTCGCTGAAAATCGGCAAAAAAGCGCGAAAGTAAACTCTTGTTGAGAGTTTTAACGTCTGTCATATACTCGGCGCTCTGTCGCCGTTGCCCTCATGGGACCGGTATGCGCAGGCTGACGTTCCCGAGGCTTTCCTGCGAAAAGCCCGACCAATAATAAAAAGGGAGTATGAACAAATGGCAACACGCGAAACCGGCAACGTGAAGTGGTTCAACGACGCCAAGGGCTACGGCTTCATTCAGCGCGAGGACGGGGTGGACGTGTTCGTGCATTACCGCGCGATTCGCGGTGAAGGCCACCGTTCGCTGACCGAAGGCCAGCAGGTTGAATATGCGGTGGTGGAAGGGCAGAAGGGGTTGCAGGCTGAGGATGTGGTGGGGTTGTAATCCACTCTTCAGATCACGCAAAACTACTGTGGGAGCGGGCTTGCTCGCGAAAGCGGTGTGTCAGTCAAAGCTGATGTCGACTGATGTACCGCTTTCGCGAGCAAGCC